>NZ_JBFUMR010000001.1:0-235999 GCF_054049275.1 Nocardioides sp. P5_E3 | reverse complement strand
GGCCAGGGCGGCTCCGGCGGCCAGGGTGGCGGCGGCAACCGTCGTCGTCGCGGCGGTCAGGGCGGCGGCCAGGGCGGTGGCCAGGGTGGCCAGTCCCGCGCCGGCGGCCACAGCGCCGCGTCGTTCAGCCGCGGTCGCTGACCGGCGTACTCGCCACTGAGTCTCCGAGAGACTCACCGCCCATCGGGCGCCCAGATCCACCCGCACTGGCCCTTGAGTCTCTGGGAGACTCGAGGGCCAGTGCGACGTCCGAGGCCCTCCGGCGGCCCGCGGAATTCCGGACCCCCGGCGGTCGTTCACCCTTCAACCAACCAGGAGGGCGGGACCGATGCCTGACTTCGACTTCTCCGTGCTCGGCACGCGCGAGCACCCCACGCTGGGCCTCGACACGTTCGGCGACGCCCCGCTCGACGGCGCGCCGGCGAACCACGCCGAGACGCTGCGGCAGACCGTCGCGGAGGCGGTGCTCGCGGACAGTGTCGGCGTCGACTACATCGGCCTGGGCGAGCACCACCGCCCCGACTACGCCATCTCGGCGCCCGACGTCGTGCTCGCCGCGATCGCCGGGCAGACCGAGCGGATCCGGCTGGGCACCGGTGTCACGGTGCTGTCCTCCGACGACCCGATCCGGGTCTACCAGCGCTTCGCCACCCTCGACGCGGTGAGCAACGGTCGCGCGGAGGTGCAGCTGGGCCGCGGGTCGTTCATCGAGTCGTTCGGGCTCTTCGGGCTCGAGCTGTCCGACTACGACCGGCTCTTCGCCGAGAAGCTCGACCTGTTCGCCGCGCTCCAGGACGAGGGTCCCGTGTCGTGGGAGGGCACCGTCCGCCCGCCGCTGGTCGACCAGCGGGTCTACCCGACCACCGCGGCCGGCCGCCTGCCCGCCTGGATCGGCGTCGGCGGTACGCCGCAGTCGGTCGTGCGTGCCGCGCAGTACGGCATGCCGCTGATGCTCGCCGTCATCGGCGGCTCCCCGGCGGGCTTCGTCCAGCTCGCCGACCTCTACCGCGAGGCGCTCGGCCGGATGGAGCTGCCCGACCTGCCGATCGGCATGCACTCCCCGGGTCACGTGGCAGCCACCGACGAGCAGGCCCGCGAGCAGCTCTACCCGAACCAGGCCGAGCTCTACACCCGCATCGGTCGCGAGCGCGGCTGGCCGCCGTACTCCCGCATCCAGTTCGAGCAGGCGGCCTCCAAGGAGGGTGCGCTGTTCGTCGGCTCCCCGGAGACGGTCGCCCAGAAGATCGCGTGGGCGGCCAGGATGCTCGGCCTGAGCCGCTTCCAGCTGAAGTACTCCGTCGGCTCGCTGCCGCACGACCAGCGGATGGAGTCCGTGCGCCTCTACGGCGAGGAAGTCATCCCGCGGGTCCGCGAGCTCCTGGCGGGGGCGGACTCCTAGAGGCGTCCTCCTAGGCTGACTCGCATGCGCTCCTGGATCCAGCGATCGCTGTGGGACGTCGTCCCGCGCGACCAACGTGACACCCCTGAGGCCTTCCGTCGCCGCCAGGTGGTGGCGGCGATCGTCGTCCTCGTCGGCGCGGGTGTGCTCGGCTGGTCGCTGCGGCTGGAGCCGGGCGGCAACCTCTTCTACGTCGCGGCCGTCGTGCTGGCCGGGGTGTGGGCGGCCGGTGCCTTCCTGTCCGGCCGGCTCCACCTCGGCCGCATCGCCGGCGAGGGCGAGGTGTTCATCCGGCCGATCCTGGCGCCGATCATGCTCGGCCTGCTCATGGTCGGGGTCTTCGTCCTCGGCGCGCTCGTCGTGCGCGAGATCGACCCGCTGGCCGACTACGTCAGCAGCGTGCTGGAGTACGCCGACCAGGGCTCGCTGGTGCTGCTCGCGGCCATCACCTTCGTCAACGGCATCGCCGAGGAGCTGTTCTTCCGCGGCGCGATGTACGCCGCCATCCCGCGGCACCCGGTGCTCTGGACGACGATCGCCTACGTCGTCGCCACGCTCGCGACCGGCAACGTCATGCTCGCCTTCGCCGCCGTCCTGCTCGGCACGGTCTGCGGTCTCGAGCGACGGGCCAGCGGCGGGATCCTCGCACCGATCCTGACCCACATCACGTGGTCGCTGTCGATGCTGTTCCTGCTACCCCTGCTCTTCTGACCCGCGCTGCTCGGCGGCCCGCTCGGCCAGCRCACGACGCACGGACTCGCGGTAGGACAGCGGCTCGCCGGGCACCACGTCGCGGATCGAGGTGTCGCGCACGACCACCTCGGTGGACATCGAGTCGATGAGGTTGCGCCCGGTCGTCACGTCGACGTCGGTGACCAGCGCCAGCCAGTACGACGACAGGCGGGGCGTGAGCAGCGGCAGGACCACGATCGGGATCTGGCGGCCGTTGCTCTCCTCGTTGGCGACCAGCAGCATCTCCCGGTAGGTGAGCTGGTCGGGTCCGCCGATCTCGAAGACCCGGCCAAGGGCGTCGGGATGGTCGACGACCCCGGCGAGGTAGCGCACCACGTCGTCGATCGAGATGGGCTGGGTGCGCGTGCCGACCCACTTGGGCACGACCATCGCCGGCAGGTTCTTGACCAGCTGCCGGGTGAGCTCCCACGAGATGCCGCCGTGGCCGACGACGATCGCCGCCCGCAGCACCGTGACCGGCACGCCGTCGCCGCCGAGCAGCTGCTCGACCTCGCGGCGCGACCGCAGGTGGGCCGACAGGTCCTGGTCGTCGTCACCGAGCCCGCCCATGTAGACGATCTGCTTCACCCCGGCCGCGGCGGCCGCGGCGCTGAACGTGCGTGCGGCCTCGGCGTCCTTGGCCTCGAAGTCCGGGTCGTCGAGCGAGTGGACGAGGTAGATCGCCACGTCGACGTCGCGCAGCGCCTCGTCGAGCGAGGCGCGGTCCGACACGTCGGCACCGACCGGCTCGCCCTGGCCGTCGTACGACTCCGGTCGCCGGGTCATCGCCCGGACGTCGTGCCCGGCGTCGAGCAGGGCGGGGACGAGGCGGCGGCCGATGAAGCCGGTGGCGCCGGTGACGAGGACGGTGACCATGCCTCCACTCTGTCAGGCAGACCCGCACGCGAACCTCATCCAGTCGCAGCCGTGGCCTTCCTGCGGGCATCGAGGCGCGCCATGACGGGTGTCGCGGTGATGCCGTGGAGCAGCACCGACACGATGATCGTGAAGGCGACCGTCGACCACAGCCACGCCTCGCCGGGGACGTGCTCGTGGCTCACGGCGTAGGCCAGGTAGAACAGCGACCCGACACCGCGGACGCCGAAGAACGCGACGGCCGCCATCTCGCCGCGGTCGAGCCCGCCGTCGAGGCGTTCATCGCGGGGCAGCACGCCCACGGCGACCCAGCCGGCGAGCGGGCGTACGACGAGGACGAGCGCGAGGGCCACGACCACGCCGCGCAGGTCGAGGTGCTCGAGCAGCCCCTCGGTCATGGCCATGCCGAGGACCAGCAGCACGAGCAGCGTCATCAGCCGCTCGAGCCGCTCGACGACGGCGTGCATCGCGCGCTGGTAGGCGTGGCCGCGGTGCGAGGCGCGCAGGCTCATCGCGCACACGAAGACCGAGAGGAAGCCGTAGCCGCCGACGACCTCCGCGGCGCCGTACGCCGCCAGCAGCGCGGCGAGCGCCAGCATCGGCTCGCCGTGGTCGGCCAGCCGGAGCTTGTCACTGCGGGAGCGGAAGGCCTGTCGGCCGAGCAGCCAGCCGATGGCCAGGCCGACGAGGACGCCGAGGGCGATCTTGCCGACGACGTACCAGCCGAGCCAGGCGCCCGCGTCCGCGAGGCCGAAACCGCCGGCGAGGAGGAGCAGCGCCAGGTGCACGAAGGGGAAGGCGAGCCCGTCGTTGAGCCCGGCCTCGGCGGTCAGCGAGAACCGGATGTCGTCGTCCTCGTCGCGAGCATCCACGTCACCGGTGCCCTCGCCGTCGTCGACGTCCTCGGTCAGCGGCTCGCCGACCTGCACGTCGGAGGCGAGCACCGGGTCGGTCGGGGCGAGTGCGGCACCCAGCAGCAGCGCGACCGCCGGCGCCAGCCCGGCCACCCACCAGCCCAGCACCGCCATGCCGAGGATGGTCAGCGGCATGGTGACCAGCAGCAGCCGCCACACCGGCGACCACGTGCGCCACGAGCGCCACGAGCGCGGGTCGAAGGTGCGGTCGATCGCCAGCCCGACGCCCATCAGCGAGACCAGCACGGTGAACTCGGTGACGTGGGTGATCAGGGTGTGGTGGTCGCGCGGGTCGAGGCTGATCGAGTCGTCGAGGGGGAGCAGGCCGATGGCCATGCCGAGCGCGACGAGCACCATCGGCGGCGACACCGGGAAGCGGTGGACGAGCTGGGGCAGGACGATCGCGAGGAGCAGCGAGAGGCCGAGCAGGAGGTAGACCGCGCCTGCGGTCATCGCCGCCTGCCGTCGTACGACGCCTGGCTGTCGTCGATCGCCTGCTCGTAGGCCGTCACCAGGCCGGCGATGGTGAGCGGCTTGAGGCGGTGGATGAACTCGCGCAGCTGCTCGGCGGTGTAGCCGGCCTCGCGGAACTGCGGCCACACCTTGGTGCGCACGATCTCGGAGAGCTCCTCGGCGACCTGGCGGCCGTGCTCGGCGTAGACCTCCGCGACCGCCTGCGCGGCATCGGGGGAGATGCCCATCCCGGACAGGCCGCCCGGCACGTCGACGTCACGGTCGCCGGTGACGGGTGCGAGCAGGGAGAGGTGGCGGGCGATGTCGGACGGCGTGGCGGTGGCGGGGATCTGCTCGACGTACTTCTCGATCGCCGACAGCGTGAAGCCGTGGCCCTGCAGCTCGCGGACCAGCTCGAGGCGGGCGACGTGGTCGGGTCCGTAGTAGCCCGAGCGGCCGCGTCGTACGGGCGAGGGCACCAGGCCGCGCGAGGCGTAGAACCGCACGTTGCGCGCGCTGACGCCCGTGCGCTCGGTCAGCTCGTCCAGGGTCAGCAGGTCGGCGTCGTGCTCCTCCGGCAGGTCGGCCTGCAGGTCGGTCTCCACCGGACCATCCTCTCGTCTGCGTCCCGCCCGCCGAAGACCCCGCCGGGTGGGCGGACCGGGGCGAGAGGTGACGCGCGCCACACCTGTTGGACTGTGACAGTAATGGTGTCACAATCAGCCGCATGGCAGAAGCATTCGTCTACGACCACATCCGCACACCTCGCGGCCGCGGCAAGGCCGCCGGTTCGCTGCACGAGGTGAAGCCGGTGGACCTGGTCGTCGGACTCCTCGACGAGCTCAAGACCCGCAACCCCACGCTCGACCCGGGCCGCGTCGACGACGTCGTGCTCGGCGTCGTGACCCCCATCGGTGACCAGGGCGGCGACATCGCCAAGACCGCAGCGCTCAAGGCCGGCTACCCCGAGACCGTCGCCGGCGTGCAGCTCAACCGCTTCTGCGCCTCGGGCCTCGAGGCCGTCAACCAGGCCGCCCAGCGGGTCCGCTCGGGCTTCGAGGACCTCGTCATCGCCGGCGGCGTCGAGTCGATGAGCCGTGTGCCGATGGGCAGCGACGGCGGCGCCTGGGCGATGGACCCGGCCACCGCGCTGCAGACCGGCTTCGTGCCGCAGGGCATCGGCGCGGACCTGATCGCGACGATCGAGGGCTGGAACCGCGAGGACGTCGACGCCTACGCCGCCGAGTCGCACCACCGCGCCGCCAAGGCGTGGGCCAACGGCTACTTCGACGGCGCCGTCATCCCGGTCAAGGACCTCAGCGGCGTGACCGTGCTCGACCGCGACGAGACCGTCCGCCCCGACACCTCCGTCGAGGGCCTCGCCGGGCTCAAGCCGTCGTTCGCGCAGATCGGCCGCGACGCGGGCTTCGACGACGTGGCGCTCGAGAAGTACCACTGGATCCCCGCGATCGACCACGTCCACCACGCCGGCAACTCCTCGGGCATCGTCGACGGCGCGGCCGTCATGGCGATCGGCACCGAGGAGGTCGGTACGTCGCTGGGCCTGACGCCGCGGGCGCGGATCATCTCGACCGCCGTCTCGGGCGCCGACCCGACGATCATGCTCACCGGACCCGCGCCCGCCGCGCGCAAGGCGCTGGCCCGCGCCGGCCTCGAGGTCGACGACATCGACCTGTGGGAGATCAACGAGGCGTTCGCCGCCGTCGCGATGCGTTTCATGCGCGACATGGGCATCAGCCACGACGTCACCAACGTCAACGGCGGCGCCATCGCCATGGGCCACCCGCTCGGCGCCACCGGCGCGATGATCCTCGGCACCCTCGTCGACGAGCTCGCCCGCCGCGACCAGAAGCGCGGCCTCGCCACGCTCTGCGTCGGCGGTGGCATGGGCATCGCGACGATCGTCGAGCTGGTCTGAGCGAGACACGAGCTCAGGCCAGCTGATGGTGGTCGAGTGGCGCGCACGGCTGAGGAACGAGGCCGTGACCGCGCTGTATCGAGACCCGGTCAGACGACAAGCAGCCCCCACCCCGGAGCCAGGTCTCGATACGGACCTCGTTCCTCGGCCCTACTCGACCAACGAGTGAGAGAACCCCACATGACTGACACCCAGACCCAGACCCAGACCGCCGTCCGCTACGACCGCGACAGCGACGGCATCGTCACCCTGACCCTCGACGACCCGACGGCCAGCGCCAACACGATGAACGAGCTCTACCAGTCGTCGATGGAGGCCGCCGTCCAGCGGTTGTACGACGAGCAGGCCGACGTCACCGGCGTCGTGCTCACCAGCGCCAAGAAGACCTTCTTCGCCGGCGGCAACCTCAAGAGCATGATGAAGGCGACGCCCGACGACGCCGAGGAGATCTTCGCGATGGGGGAGGCCGTCAAGGCCAGCCTCCGTCGCCTCGAGACCTTCCCCCGACCCGTCGTGGCCGCCATCAACGGCGCCGCGCTGGGCGGCGGCCTCGAGATCGCGCTGGCGGCCAACCGCCGGATCGCCGTCGACGACCGCTCGGTGAAGATCGGGCTGCCCGAGGCCACGCTCGGCCTGCTCCCCGGCGGCGGCGGGGTCACCCGCGTCGTACGCATGCTCGGGCTCCAGTCCGCGCTGATGGACGTCCTCATGCCGGGCACCCAGTTCGACCCGCAGGGCGCACTGGGCAAGGGTCTGATCGACGCCGTCGTGCCGACCCGCGAGGAGCTCGTCCCTGCCGCGAAGGCGTGGATCCTCGAGCACCGCGACGACGAGGACGCGGCGAAGAACCCCTGGGACCGCGCGGGCTACAAGATGCCCGGCGGCACCCCGAGGACGCCCGCGCTGGCGCAGTTCCTGCCCGCGTTCCCGGCCCTGCTCCGCAAGCAGACCAAGGGTGCGATCTACCCCGCACCGCGCGCGATCATGAGCGCCGCGGTCGAGGGTGCGCAGGTGGACTTCGACACCGCCTCGCGGATCGAGAGCCGCTACTTCACCAACCTGGTCGTCAACCAGCAGGCCAAGAACATGATCCAGGCCTTCTTCTTCGACCTCCAGGCGATCAACTCCGGCTCGCTGCGCCCCCAGGGCATCGAGCGCTGGCAGGCGACGAAGGTCGCCGTCCTCGGCGCCGGGATGATGGGCGCCGGCATCGCCTACTCCTGCGCCCGCGCCGGCATGCAGGTCGTCCTCAAGGACGTCTCGCTCGAGGCGGCCGAGAAGGGCAAGGCCTACACCGCCAAGCTCAACGCCAAGGGCGTCGAGCGCGGCAAGATCACGCAGGACAAGGCCGACGAGCTCCTCGGCCGCATCACGCCCACCGGCGACGCGGCCGACCTGGCCGGCTGCGACCTCGTCATCGAGGCCGTCTTCGAGGACCCGTCCCTCAAGGCGAAGGTCTTCGCCGAGGTGGCGCCGTACGTCGACGACGACGCGCTGCTGTGCTCCAACACCTCGACGCTGCCGATCACCGAGCTCGCGACGGGCGTCGACCGCCCGGCCGACTTCATCGGGCTGCACTTCTTCAGCCCCGTCGACAAGATGCCGCTGGTCGAGATCATCCGCGGCAAGGAGACGTCCGACGCCGCGCTGGCCAAGGCGTACGACGTCGTGCAGCAGATCCGCAAGACGCCGATCGTCGTCAACGACTCGCGTGGCTTCTACACCTCGCGCGTCATCGGCACCCAGATCAACGAGGGCCTGGCGATGCTCGCCGAGGGCGTCCACCCGGTGTCGCTCGAACGGGCCGCGACGTCGGCCGGCTTCCCGGTCGGGCCGCTGCAGATCAGCGACGAGCTCAACATGGAGCTGATGGCCAAGATCCGCAAGGCCACCGAGGACGCCGCGTCCCGCGAGGGCATCGACCTCGGCGACTACCCGGCCGGCGAGGTCATCTCCACGATGATCGGCCTCGGCCGGCCGTCGCGGCTCAAGGGCGCGGGCTTCTACGACTACGACGACAACGGGCGTCGTACGACGCTGTGGCCCGGCCTCGCCGAGCACTTCCCGGTCGCGGAGCAGCAGGTCCCGATCCGCGACGTGCGCGACCGGATGCTGTTCATCGAGGCGATCGAGACCGCGAAGTGCTTCGAGGAGGGCGTGATCACCTCGGCCGCGGCGGCCAACATCGGCTCGATCATGGGCATCGGCTTCCCGGCGCTCACCGGCGGTGCGGCGCAGTTCATGACCGGCTGGCAGGCGCTCGACGAGACCGGCCACGGCGTCGGCCCGGTCGGCCTTCAGGCCTTCCTCGACCGTGCCCACGAGCTGGCCGAGGCCTACGGCGAGCGCTTCCGCCCGACGGCGTACCTCCGCGACCTCGCGGCGAAGGGCGAGACCTTCCCCGCCTGACCCGAGCGGGCACTTCGTGCCCGTCAGCCCCACCGACCGGGCACTTCCTGCCGCAACACGGGCACGAAGTGCCCGGTCGGCGTATTCCCGCCCGCAGCCGGGCACGAGCGGCGAGAATCGTGCGGTGAGCCAGACCCCCGCCGTCGTCGTCCTCGACCTGCACGTCCGCTTCGGGGACGTCGAGGCCGTCTCGGGGGTCGACCTGACCGCCGACAGCGGCCGCGCCACGGCGCTCCTCGGGCGCAACGGCGCCGGCAAGTCGACGACCATGAAGGTGCTGGCCGGGGTCGTGCCACCGACCTCCGGTGCGGTCACCGTCGCCGGCCACGACGCCGCAACCGACGCCCTCGGCGTCAAGCGAGCCGTCGGCTACTGCCCCGACGTCGGCGGCCTGGTCCCGCGGGCCACGCCGTGGGAGCACCTGCAGCTCAGCGCGCGCCTGCGGCGGATGGACGACTGGGAGGAGCGCGGACGCGACCTGCTCGAGCGCTTCGAGCTCGGAGACGTCGCGCACCGGGTGGTCGGCGGCTTCAGTCACGGCATGAGCCGCCGCCTCAGCGTCGTGCTGGCGGCGCTCCACGAGCCCGACGTGCTGCTGCTCGACGAGCCCTTCGACGGCGTCGACCCGCTCGGCGTCGAGGCGACCCTGGAGGTCGTCGCCGACGCCCGCGCCCGCGGCGCCTGCGTGCTGCTCTCCACCCACCTGCGCGACCTCGCGCTCGAGGCCTGCGGCGAGGCCGTCGTGCTGCGCGGCGGCAACCGGGTCGCCGCGATGCAGGCCGGCGACCTCACCGGCGAGGCCTACCGTGCCTTCCTCGACTGACACCGGGCCGCAGGCCTGGCTGGAGGCGGCGCGCGACACCCGTCACCTGATGGCGTTCCGTGCGCGGACCGTACGCCGGCGCGGTGCCGCCTTCCTCGGCCTGGGCGTGGTGGTCGTGCTGACCGCGGTCTTCGCCGTGGTGCCCTCGCGGGTCGACCTGCGGTCGGGCGGCTCGGCCCCGTTCGAGCGGGCGCTCGCCGCCCTCGAGAGCAACCTCGGCGCCGCCTTCGCCGGCTTCCTGCTGCTGGCGGTCGGCGCCGCCATGGGCAGCGGCGGCGGCCGCGAGCTGCTGTCGCGGAGCGAGGCGGCCGTCCACCCGATCAGTCCCGTCACCGAGCACCTCGGTGCGCTGCTGCTCGCCCCGGTCAACCTCGCCTGGATGGTGCAGGCGTGGACCCTCCTCGCCGTCACGGCTCTGGTGACGCCGCCCGGGAACCTCGTCGGCGCCCAGCTGGTCGTGCTGGCCTGGGTCCTCACCGCCACCGCGCTCGGGCAGGCAGCCGGCTGGGCCGTGGAGGGTGTACGACGCACCGCTCGCGGCGTGCTCGTCGTACGCATCGGCGCCGGTGCGGTCGTCGTCGTCCTCGCCGCGCTCCACCTCGCCGGACTCCTCGCGCCGCTCGCCAGGTCGCTTCCCACCACGTGGCTCGCGGACACCTCGCAGACCGGGCGCTGGCCGCTGGCCCTCGGGGCGCTCCTCCTGCTGACGGTGACCGGGCTCGTGCTGGGCGCGCGCCCGGCCGCCTGGGCGCTCGGGCTGCCGCCGCGCGAGGAGCTGCGGGTGCAGTCTGGTGTGCACGAGGCACGCCCCGTGCCCGAGCCGCGCTGGGGTTCCGCCGACCGCGCCCTCCTGCGTCGCCTCGACCGCGGGTCGGTGTGGCGCTCGGTCGGCATGCGCCGCGGCCTGATGGTCCTCGGCATCGGCCCCGGCCTCGTCGCGCTCGTCGCCGGCCTCGAGTGGGGGACCGTCCTGCTGCTCCCCGGCCTGACCGCGAGCGGCGCCGCGCTGCTCTTCGGCGTCAACGCCTGGTGCCTCGACGGCAAGGGCATGGTCTGGCGCGAGACGCTGCCGATCTCCTCCGCCCACGTGTTCGACGTACGCGCCCTGGTGGTCGCCGAGTGCATGGCGGCCGTGTCGGGGGTGACCGTCGTGCTCGCGCTGCTGCGCAACGGCCTGCCGCCGCTCGTGACCGGGGTCGCCGTCGCGTCGTGCTGGCTGGTCGTCCTCGTGCAGGTGCTCGCGATCGTGATGACCTGGTCGGTCCGATCGCCGTACTCCGTCGACCTCTCCTCGCCCCGCGCGACCCCCGCGCCGCACGCGGCGATGGCCGGCTACGCCGGGCGGCTCTCGCTGGTGACGACGCTGACCGCGATGCTCTTCACCGGCCTCGCCGCGCTGCCGTGGGCCTGGGTGCCTGCCGTGGTGGCCCTGCCCTTCCTCGCCTGGTCGACCCGCCGCCTCCTCCGCGCCCGCCGTCGCTGGCTGGCCGGGGACGAGCGCGCGCGGGTGGTGCTGACCGTCGCCGCCGTCTGACGTGTCAGCGATCCCCGGCTGACCGGCACTCCCTGACGTTGTCAGCCCGTGCACGGGCCGACAACCTCGGCGATCCCCGGTCGACCGGGGATCCAGAAGGCGGGTCGACCCATGCATACGTGGTATACATACCCGGTATCCATCGACCGACGGGGGACGGTGGACGGATCACGGAGGCGCGGATGTCGATCCGGCAGGCGATGCTGGCGATCCTGGAGCAGGGGCCGATGTACGGCTACCAGCTGCGGGCGGAGTTCGAGCAGCGGACGGGGGAGACCTGGCCGCTCAACATCGGGCAGGTCTACACGACCCTGACCCGGCTCGAGCGCGACGGACTGGTCGAGATCGTCGGACACGGGGGTGCCGACGAGAGCGACCAGGACGGCCGGCCCGACCAGGCAGCCAGCGACCGCCAGCACGTCAGCTACCGCGCCACCGAGGCGGGACGGGGCGAGGTGTCGGAGTGGTTCGCCACCCCGGTGCCTCGCACCCAGCCCGCGCGCGACGAGCTGGCGATCAAGCTCGCGATCGCGGTGACCCTGCCCGGCACCGACGTCGGCACGATCATCCAGCGCCAGCGCAGCGCCACCATGGCCTCGCTGCAGGACTACACCCGGCTCAAGCGCTCGGGCCGCGCCGCCCAGCCCGTCGAGCCCGCCGACCTCGCCTGGAGCCTGGTCCTCGACTCGCTCGTCTTCGACGCCGAGGCCGAGGTGCGCTGGCTCGACCACTGCGAGGCGAGGCTGCGCCGCGCCGCGACCGAGCGCGAGGTCGTACGCCGTGACGCGCCCGCCGCGACGAGCACCGAGGGGGCCGCCCGATGAACGCCGTCCTCCACCTCGCCGCCGTCACCCGCGTCCACGGCGAGGGCGCCACCGAGGTCCACGCGCTGCGCGGGGTGACCTTCCGCGCCCACCCCGGCGAGCTCGTCGCCGTGATGGGACCGTCCGGCTCCGGCAAGTCGACGCTGCTGACCCTGGCCGGCGGGCTCGACGGCCCCACGTCCGGATCGGTCTGGATCGAGGGCACCGACCTGGCCTCGCTCGACAACGCCGGGCGCGCCCGGATGCGACGTACGTCGGTGGGCTACGTCTTCCAGGACTTCAACCTCATCCCCGCGCTCACCGCCGCCGAGAACGTCGCCCTCCCGCGCGAGCTCGACGGCGAGAAGGGCCGCGTCGCGCGCCGGCTCGCCCTCGCCGCGCTGGAGGAGGTCGGCATYGTCGACCTCGCCGACCGCTTCCCCGACGAGATGTCGGGCGGCCAGCAGCAGCGCGTCGCGATCGCCCGCGCGATCGTCGGCGACCGCCGCCTCATCCTCGCCGACGAGCCCACCGGTGCCCTCGACACCGACACCGGCGAGGAGATCCTCCGGCTGCTCCGTGCCCGGTGCGACGCCGGCGCGGCGGGCGTGATGGTGACCCACGAGGCCCGTCACGCCGCGTGGGCCGACCGGGTGGTCTTCCTGCGCGACGGCGTCGTGGTCGACGAGACCGGCGCCGACGAGCCCGAGACGCTCCTCGCCGAAGAGGCTGGCAGATGAAGGGCTGGCGCCCGGCCCTGCTCATCGCCTGGCGCGACGCCCTGCGCCACCGCGGGCGCAGCGCGCTCGTGCTGGTGATGATCAGCCTGCCGGTGCTGGCCGTCAGCGCCGCCGCGGTGGTCATCCAGACCGCCGACGTGAGCGGCATCGAGGGAGCCGACCGACAGCTGGGCGCGGCCGACGCCCGGATCCGCACCGAGGGCCGCGGGCGCGTCTTCCAGAGCCCGGACCCCATGGGGGGCATGTGGGGGCAGGTCGAGGAGCTCGACACCGATGCGCCCCCGACCGAGGACGAGGTACGCGCCCTCCTGCCCGCCGACGCCCGGTTGCTGCCGATCACCAGCGGCTGGTCCCGCGCCCGCCTGGACGACCGCCTCATCGACTTCTCGACCACCGGGGTCGACCTGACCGACCCGATGGCCGACGGGCTGTTCGAGCTCGAGAGCGGCCGCCTGCCGAGTGCGCCCGGCGAGGTGGTGACCAACGCGGCGATGCTCGCCAAGGGCCTCGCGCTCGGTGACACGCTCGATGTCGACGGGACGACGCTCACGCTCGTCGGGCTCGGCGTGGACGCCACGATCCGCGACACCCCGGTCCTGCTCGGGGCCCCCGACGACCTCCCGTCACCCGGTGACAACGTGGGCGAGTGGCTCGTCGAGGCCGGCCCGGTGCCGTGGTCGACCGTGCTCGACCTCAACGCGCTCGGGGCGATCGTCACGTCGCGTTCGGTCCTGGCCGACCCGCCCGACGTCGCCTCGACGGCCGAGCAGATGGGGTACGACACCGGCCGCGACGAGCTGCTCGCGGTGGCCACCCTGATCATCGTGATGGCCCTGATCGAGGTCGTCCTGCTGGCCGGACCGGCCTTCGCCGTCGGCGCCCGCCGCCACGCCCGCACGCTCGCCCTGATCGCCGCATCCGGCGGCACGCCGGCCCAGGCGCGCCGCGTCATCCTGGGCAGCGGCGTCGTGCTCGGACTGGTCGCGTCCGCCGTCGGTCTCGTGCTGGGCCTCGCGGTCGGGTGGGCGGTCCTGCCGCTCGTCCAACGCTTCGACAACGAGTGGTTCGGTCCGCTCGAGCTGCCGTGGAGCTACCTCGCCGCCATCGCCGCCTTCGGCATCGTGTCCGCGATCCTCGCCTCGGTCGTGCCCGCGTGGCTGGCCAGCCGTCAGGACGTCGTCGCCGTGCTGGCCGGGCGGCGCGGCGACCGCAAGCCTCGCGCGTCGACCCCGGTCGTCGGCCTGGCGCTGCTGGGCGCCGGGATCGCGACGTCCGTCTACGGCGCGGCGACCTCCGACGACAGCAGCGCCGGCGCCTACTGGATCGGCGCGTCCGCCATCGTGTCGGTGCTCGGCATGATCCTGGTGGTGCCGGTCGTGGTGTCGACCGTGGCTCGGCTCGCCCGACGCCTGCCGCTGACGCCGAGGTACGCCGCACGCGACGCCGCGCGCCACCGCACCCGCACGGTGCCGGCCGTGGCCGCCGTGGCCGCGACCGTGGCCGGCGTCGTGGCGCTCGGCATCGCCACCGAGAGCCAGGAGCTCGCCGATGAGAAGACCTACACCGCGCAGGCGCCGATGGGCACCGGCGTCCTCGCCTGGACGGCCGCCGTGCTGCCGGGGGAGGAGGCGCCGGACCCGGCGCCGGTCTGGGACCGGATCGAGGCAGCCGTGGCCGAGGCCGCGCCCGGGGTGGACACGAGCGAGCTCCGCGGTCCGTCCGAGAGCCTCGCGTCCGGTGGCGGGTGGACCTCCACCTCCGTCCAGTCGACCGACCCCGCAGCGGCCTGCTGCCTGTCCTCCTGGGGTCCGCAGGTGGTGGTCGCCGACACCTCGGCCGGGCTCGGGCTCGACGAGGCCATGGCCGCCACCGTCGACCGCGCGCTCGCGGCCGGTCGGGCGGTGGTCCTCACCGAGGACGTGGAGGGTCGCGACGACGTGACCGTGCGCACCGAGACGTGGCGCGAGGGCGACGACCAGGCCGAGGTCACCCTCGACGAGACGGTGCCGGCCGACCTGGTGGCCTGGGGGCCGTCGGACCGGCTGCCGGCCCCGACGTCGGCCGTGCTGCCGACCGCCGTCGCCGATGCCCTCGGCATCGAGGTGTCGACCCTCCAGCTGCGCCTCTCCGGCGACCTGGACCCCGCCGCCGAGACGCGCATCTCCGAGTCGGTCCGAGGCATCGCGGACGACGCCTACCTCTACGTCGAGCGTGGCTACGAGCGCCCCCCGGAGGTCGTCGTGGTCCTGCTGGTCCTCGGCGCGCTCGGCGGCGTCCTGATGCTCGGCGGCACCCTGACCGCCACCTTCCTCGCCCTCTCGGACGCCCGGCCCGACCTGGCCACGCTGTCCGCGGTCGGAGCGGCTCCGCGCACCCGGCGGCGGGTCGCGGCGTCGTACGCCCTCGTCGTCGGCTTCGTCGGCGCGGTCCTCGGAGCTGCGGTCGGCTTCATCCCCGGCGCCGCCATCGCGCAACCGCTGACCGCTCGCCGCGGCGGCTACTCGACCGACACGACCGGTGCGCTGGTCGGCGACCCCGCGTCCTACCTCGACATCCCCTGGCTGCTGGTCGTCACGATCGTGCTCGCGCTGCCGCTGCTGACCGCGGCCGTCGTCGGGCTCACCGCCCGGTCGCGGCTGCCCCTGGTCGCCCGCCTCGACTGATCAGCGGGTGACGGACACCCGGGCGGACCGGGTGCGTCCGTCGAGGGCGCGTACGACGACCCGGCGGAGGTCGCCGAGCGAGCGGGTCGCCGCCCGCTCCGCGCGGCGTGGTGCGGGCGGGGCCACGACAGCGGACTGGAGGGCGGCCGCCTGCGCGTCGAACCACGCCGTGATGTCGGCGAGGACCGGGTCGGGGAGCGGACCCACCGCGTCCACCTGCGCGACGACCTGGAACGCCGCCGTCGCGGTGACGCAGGTGGCGCACGAGCCGCCGACGGACAGCGCCCGGTTGGTCGGTCGCGCCCGGGTGCCCGGCCCGATCACGATGACCTGCACCGAGAGCGCCGTCGCCCGGCAGTCCCAGCAGTCCTGGGTCCAGGCGGTGGCCACGTTGTCGAAGCGCGCCGCGGCCGGGCCGGGCACGTAGATCACCTGCAGCACCGCGCTCTCCCCGCGGCAGCCGTGGCAGGCGGTCACGCTGGTCGCGACCGCATCGGCCTTGAGGTCGCCCTCGCGGACCACGACCTCGTCGACGACGACGTCGCGGTCGTCGCGGCGCTGGTCGCTGGGCTGGGCACTGGCGACGAGGTCGAGCTGGCGCCGCTCGTCGGCCGGTCCCCGCGAGGTCGCATCGGCGGCACCGGCCAGCAGCAGGGTCGCCACGACAGCGTGCGCGACCACTGCGCGCGCCCTCACGACTGGTCCTCGACGACGAAGTTGTCGGCGACCGCCGCCGCGATGTCGACCAGCGCGTCACGCGTACGACGGTGCAGCGAGGACATGTCGGTCAGCGCGCCGGGCTCGAGGGCGTCGTCCCAGGGGACGGTCACGACGCGGGCGCACCGCTTCTCGAAGTGCCGCCGCATCGGCTCCGGCGGCTCGCTCCCGCGCCGCTCCGCGTTGACCACGACGACCGTCCGGGCGACGAGGTCGTCGAACCCGTGCTGGTCCATCCAGTCCAGGGTCAGCGCCCCGGCCCGCCCGCCGTCCAGCCCGGCCCGCACCACCAGCACGACCTGGTCGGCCTCGGTGAGCAGGCCCTGGTTGGCGCTGTCGAGGATGCCGGTGCCGGTGTCGAGCAGGATCAGGTTGTAGAAGCGGTCGAGCAGCCCGATCAGCCGGTGGTAGTCGTCGCGCGCCAGGGCCATCCCGATGCCGGGGTCGTCGTCCGAGGCGAGCACCTCGAGGCGCGACTCGACGCCCTGCGAGGTGTAGCGCCGCAGCGCGGCGTAGGTCGTGATCAGGTCGAGGTCGCGCAGCACGTCGGTCACGGTGCGGTCGTGCGGCGGGGCCACCCGGTGGGCGAGGTTGCCCGCGTCGGGGTTGGCGTCCACGGCGATCACGCGGTCGCCGCGCAGCAGCGCGAAGGTGCTGCCGAGAGCGAGCGTGATCGTGGTCTTGCCGACGCCGCCCTTGCGGCTCATCACCACCACGCGACGTGAGCCGTCGATCGGCGTGCGCAGCCGATGCTCGAGCTCGCGGCGTCGCTGCTCGGGAAGGCTCGGCCCGGGGTTGAGCACGTGGCCGCTGCCGCGGTAGACCGCGCCGCGCCAGCCCTGCGTCGGGACCGGCGCCGGGGCGGCGTACATCACCTCGTCGGTGAAGTCGGCCGCGGAGACGACCCGTGGCGGGTCGGGCACGACGCTCGGCTCGTACGCCTCGGGCGGGCGCGCGGCGAGCCTGCTCCGGACCAGGAGGAACAGGCTCGTCGCGACCCGCCACAGGGCGAGGAACGCACCCAGGATCGGCAGCAGCAGCAGGGCGATCGAGACCACGGCCAGCGCCATGGCCGCCCAGTCGCGGCGCTCCCAGGCGAGGTCGAAGACCAGCTGCTGCAGCTGGACGCCGGCGCGGCCCCGCTCGAGGAACTCCGGCATGTGCCAGACCGCCCAGGCCAGCGCACCGACCAGCAGCGGCACCACGACCACCACCCAGCCGGTCACGAACCGCCGCGAGCGTGGACGCAGCTCGGTGACGCGCGGGTCGACCGGGTGCCCGGGCCGCAGGCTCCGCAGCACGGGGCCGACGCGGGCGAACAGGTCCGGCACGCCGGCCAGGTCGGAGAGCACGTAGTAGCCGTCGAAGCGCACCACCGGGATGAGCTGCTGCAGCATCTGGATCTGCAGGATCAGCGCGGTCAGGAGCAGCACGCCGCTGCCGGTGGAGACGTACGCCGCCGCCAGCACGACCACGGTGAGCGCGTTGAAGTGCAGCCCGCCGAGGTCGGTGCGCACCCGACCGGCCCGGCCGAGGCGGTAGGAGTCGGTGACGTCGGTGTAGAAGGCGGGGAAGACGAGGTAGAGCCCGAAGCCGATCTCACCCGGCGTCGCGCCGCCGTAGCGGCAGGCGGCCGCGTGCCCGCACTCGTGGACGAGGGCCGCGGCCGTGAGGAGGCCGTAGATGAGCAGGGCGATGGTCGGGGTCGCGAAGAGCTCGTTGACCGCGGCCCACAGGTCCCCTCGCCTCAGCAGGGCGACGTCCGCGACGACGAGCGCGACGAGCGCGAGCACCACCAGCGGCGGCCAGAAGACCGGCGCCAGGACACGGGCCAGCTTGTCGACGACCCGGGCCGGCACCAGCGTGCCCTTCGCTGTCAGCACCAGGAGCGGGCGCGCCCGCGCTGACCGCGTCGGCTCGGGAGACTCGTCCGGGACCACCAGCCCGAGCGGCTCGAGCCGCGTGGTCACCAGGTGGGTCAGGCCCTCCACGCTCAACGTCCGGCCGTACGCCGCGCTGACGTCGTCGGCCACCTGCTCCGCGGGCCTCGGCGGCTCGACAGCGCGCACCACCAGGTGGAGCAGCTCCGAGAGCTGCACCACCTGGTCGTCCACGCGCTTCACCAGGAACGCCGGGTCCTTGAGGCCCGAGCCCTGGACCGGACCCAGGAACTCCAGGCCGCGCGCCTGTCGCCACCGCTGCCCGAGGGCGGGTGGTGGGGTGGTCGTGTGGTGGTCTGCGGTCGTCAGGTTCATCGCTCTGGGTGCTCTGTCTGCTCTGTGCTCCGGAAGGTGGACCAGGTGACAGCGGCGGGTGCGCCAGAGCTAACGCACCCGCCGCCGGGTCTCACGGCATGTGCATCTGCACCGAGGCGAGGTACTGCAACGCCAGTGCATTGGCCTGGGAACCGATCGTGGCCGCGTTGACGGCGAGGGCGAGGTTGACGCCCACGACGTTGGTGACGTTGACGCAGCCCACGTAGCAGCTCAGCGTCTCCCGTCGGGGCAGCGGCGTGGCCGTCTCTGCATCGAGCTCGGCCATGGCGAGCTGGGGTCGGACCATGCCGGTTCACCTCCTCTCGTGCTGGTCGGGGCGGAGGGCGGTGACCTGCGTGGCCTCCCCCTCCGCAGGGAGGCCACGCGAGGTCGTCAGCCCTGGTAGACGTTGATCGTCTGCCCGGCAGCGCTGTTCGCCACGGCGTACACGGACGCAGCGTTGAGGGCCATGGACGAGTTGTTCGCGAAGATGTTGGCCCAGTTGGTGTTGCCGAAGGTCAGCGTCTCCCGGGTCGGAAGAAGCTCCGTGCGCTCGGTGTCGAGCTCGGCGAATGACAGTTCCCGCATGATGTTCACCTCCCCCCTCTGTGCGGTTGGTCTGGCCGGCACATCCGACACGACCTCGCGTGACTCCTGCGTGACCGCGCCGTACCACCGGGGAACACCCGGGGTCCTGCACCGTGACCGGTCCAGACGTCGACCCCAATCGTGGGGAAATCCCTTCGGTTCCTCGCCCCTAGGGGTGGGTGAGAGCAGGCTGCTCGCATGGGATGACCGCGACTCGGCGGCGAGGAGCGGTGTTGGGGAGAGGGATGTCTCGGTGATCGACCATGCGGGAGACCAGTCGCGCCACCAGATCAGCCACTAGCCGGGGCCTGAGCCTCCTCGGCGGGTGGAAGCTCGTCGTGGACGGCGAGGTCGTCGCGCTCGGCGGCCGCGAGCAGCGGCTGTGCGCCCTGCTCGCGCTCAGCGGTACGCGCGCTCGCGCGCAGGTCGCCGGCACCCTGTGGCCCGACAGCACCGATGCGCGTGCGCTGGCGAGCCTCCGACGGGCGGTGGCGCAGACCCACCAGCGGTGCGCCGGGCTGCTCGCCGCCGACCGGACCAGCATCGGGCTCGCGGCCGACGTGGTGGTCGATGTCGACGCGCTCCGGGCGGCCGTGACCGACCCGGTGGCCGACCGGGCGCTGCTCGTCACGCTGGCGGGGGAGGAGCTGCTCCCGGGCTGGTACGACGCGTGGGTCGAGGAGCAGCGCGACGACCTCGAGCGCGAGCGGGTCGGTGCACTCGAGCGCCTCGCCGGCCGGGCGCTCGAGCGTGGTGACACCGTGCTCGCGGAGGACGCCGCCCGCGCCGTGGCCCGCCTCGAACCGCTGCGGGAGTCGGCGAGCGCGCTGCTCATCCGTGCCCTCCTCGGACGCGACGACCGCGCCGGTGCGGTGCGCGAGCTCGAGCGCTACCGCGAGGTCGTCCGCACCGAGCTCGGGGTCGTGCCGTCGCCCGCGCTCGTGACGCTCGTCGAGGCGGCGCCGGTCGCTGTGCGGGTCCCGGCGTCCCCCGTGGCCGTCCCCGTCGCCGCGCGGGACGCCGCATCTCCACCCGCTCGTGTGGTGGTGCCTCGCCCACGCCGCGCCACCCCCGCCGCAGTACCCCACGGACCGCCGCCCCCACCGATCGCCCTGTCCCCCACGGGGCCCGCCGGATCGTCCTGGCGGGCGACCGCCGCCCGGCTGGCGGTGGGGGCGGCTCTCGTCCTGGCAGCCTCGCTGTCGATCGCCAACCTCGGCCCCGACGGCGCACGGCCGGCCCCCGCGCGCGGCACCGCGGACCAGTCGACGGGGGCGCCCACCGCGCCGGGCGGGAGCGGTGCGGTGCCGGCCGCCCGGGAGGTGCTGGTGCGTCCGGTCGCCGCGATGGAAGGAGCCGCGGCCTTCGTCGTCCGCGCCACCCAGCGCCCGGCCCGGGTGCGGTTCGAGGTCGCCGGCCCGTCCGGCAGCAGCGTCGTACGCAGCGTCGTCGTCCGCAGCCGCGACGGCAACCGGCTCGTCCTCGACGGGCTCGACGGTGGCACCTACGAGTGGTCCGCGACCTCCCCGACCGCCGCGCCCGTCGCCGGCCAGGTCCGCGTCGCCGAGGTCGAGGCCCCCGCCCTCGCCGCGGCACCGGAGCCGAGCGGCCGTCCGGCCCCCACGAGCACCCCGACGAGCACCCCGACACCCACGCCGACGTACACCCCGGCCTCCGCGCCGACCTCGACGCCCACTCCCACCCCGACTCCCACCCCGACTCCCACGCCGACGCCCACCGCGACGCCGACCCACCACCCCAGCCCCAGCCAGACGCCCAGCCAGACCACCCAGCCCAGCCCGACACGGCACCCGAGCCCGTCCGGCACACCCACCGACCCGGGGACGCAGGACCCGGGGCCCCTGGGGTGAGGAGCCAGCGCATGTCCACCACCACGACACCGACCGCCACCGCCCGCGACGTACGCCGACGCGCGACCGCCGCGCTGCTCGCGGTCCTGCTGGCGGCAGCCACGGCCCTCGTGGCGCTGCCGGCGTCCCGGGCGGCCGGCGCCGACGACCGGGGCCGGCACTGGGCCGGCTTCCACATCCCGAGGACCGGTCACGCGGCGGGTGGCTGGATCGGTGGCTACCGCGTCGACGGCACCCCCGTCTTCGTGATCACGCCGGGACGACGCCCCAACCGGGCCGGCTTCCGCCCGGCCGACGCGACCTCCGACCTCCGCGGGTCGAAGGGCCCCTCGGGCGCCGCCACCGAGCGCGCCGCCTGGATCCTGTCGAAGTACGGCGGCCACAAGGACGCCGTGCAGGCCGCTGCCGTCGACGCGGCGGTGCTCCACCTGCTCGGGGGCCGCGCGTGGCGGTTCGGTGCGCCGCGAGGGGCCGCCCGGATCCGGTCCTCCGGCGACCCGGCCACGGTGCGCCGCTACGTACGCCTGATGCTGCGCGGCTCGCGGGCCAGCGCCGGGCAGCACCAGGTCGCCGTGGTCGCCACCACCGCGGACGTCGGCGGGGTGACCGGCGTGACGGTCAGCGTGACCGACGGTCACGGAGGGCCGGTCGCGGGCCTGCCGGTGCGCGTGACCTCGCCCGACGGCGGGCCGTCCCAGCCGGCGGCCGGTCCGATCGACACCGTCACCGGTGACGACGGCCGGGCGGTGGTGCGGCTGGCCGCGCCGCTCGCCGGGTGGCGGACGGTCGTCGCCGAGGTGGGCCAGGTGCCCCTGCACTGGCTGCGGGTGCGCCGCGCGGACCGCAAGCGGCAGGCCTCCGCGGCCGAGGGCGGCGTCCGGCGCACGATCGTGGCCAGCACGCGGGTCGCGGTCCGTGGCCCGCAGTCGCTGACGCTGGCCCCCGTGCCGGCCTCCCTCCTGGTCGGCGGGCAGGCCGCCGTCTCGGTCACGGCGCAAGGCGACGCGACTCCGCGCGGCGCGAGGGCTGCGTTGTACGGACCGTTTGCGTCCGCCTCCGCGGCCACGTGCACGGGATCGGCGGTCGCGACGACGTCCGGCACGCTGCCGGGGGACACCGCACACACCCTCCCTGCGGTGCAACCGGCCGCGGGTGGCTACTACGCCTGGCAGGTCGACGTCGACGGGACCGGCACGGTCATCCCGGCCGCCTCGTGCGGGGCCGTGGTGAAGGTGCGAGGGAAACCGACGGTGTCCGCCGCCGCGCCTCCCACCGCTGCCGTCGGCAGCAGCGTCCAGGTCCCCGTCACGATCAGCGGCATGCCCTTCCCGATGAGGGTGGACGTACGGCTCAAGCTCTACGGGCCGGGCGACACGTCGTGCAGCAACGCGATCAGCACGTCCACGATGAGCCGCCTGGGCAACGGCCAGGTCGTCTCCGGGTCCGTGCTGCTCGAGACCGCTGGCACGTACTCGTGGAAGGTGGAGGCCGACCCCGGCGACCTGTGGCAGGGCACCGAGTCCCTGTGCGGCGCGCCCGGCTCGAGGACCCAGGTGTCTCCCTGACGCGTCCCGGTCCAGGGGTAGTCCAGTGGTGATCGGTCGCCGGAAGGCCGATCTGACAGCCATTCCTCACTGGATTACCCCGGAGAAGAAAAAGTCAGGCTTGACTGTTTGTTTGTCGGACGGCAGTCTTGCGCCCGTGACCTCCCCCTCCGCGTCCTCGACGGCCGGCACGCGCGTGCCGCAGGCCGACCGGACCCGGGCGATGCGGGCACGACTGCTGGAGGCGACCGTCGAGCTGCTGGTCGAGCGCGGCTTCGCGGGCACCTCGACGACCCTCGTCTCGGACCGGGCGGGCGTGAGCCGCGGCGCGCAGCTGCACCACTTCCCGACCAAGAACGACCTCGTCGTCGCTGCCGTCGAGCACCTCACCGAGCGCCGCGGTGCCGAGCTGGCCGAGGCGGTGGCGCACCTGCCGACGGGCGGACGGCGTACGCGTGCGGTCGTCGAGATGCTCGGCGACCACTTCGACTCACCGGTCTTCGCCGCCGCGCTGGAGCTGTGGGTGGCGGCCCGCACCGACGAGGCCCTGCTCGCCGCCGTCGGCCCGCTGGAGCAGCGGGTCGGCCGCGAGGCGCACCGGATGACGGTCGCCGCGCTCGGCGTCGACGAGTCGCGGCCCGGTGTGCGCGAGCTGGTGCAGGCGACGCTCGACCTGGTGCGCGGGCTGGGCCTGGCCTCCACGATCACCGACGACTCCGCGCGGCGTCGTCGGATCCTGCGGGAGTGGGCCGACGTGCTCGACCGCGAGCTGGACCGCGACGACGAGGGGACCCCGGCATGACCGACGTACTGACGCAGGTGCTCGCCGACCTCGAGGCCGAGGGCGACCGGCTCGAGCAGCTGGTGGCCGGCCTCGACGAGGACGGATGGCGTACGCCGACGCCCGCCCCCGGCTGGGACGTCGCGACGCAGGTCGCCCACCTCGCGTGGACCGACGAGGTCGCGGTCAAGGCGGCGACCGACAAGGAGGCGTGGGACGAGGTCGTCCTCGGCGCCATCGCCGACCCGACGGGCTACGTCGACGCGCAGGCGTTCGCCATCGCCCGGGAACCCGGCCTCCTCGAGCGCTGGGAGCGAGCGCGGGCCGACGTCCGCGCGACGCTCGTCGCGATGCCGCGGGGCGAGAAGATGCCGTGGTTCGGTCCGCCGATGTCGGCGACGTCGATGGCGACGGCCCGGCTGATGGAGACCTGGGCCCACAGCCTCGACGTGCACGAGGGCCTCGGCGCCCCGGTCGACGACACCGACCGCATCCGCCACGTCGCCCACCTCGGCGTCCGCACCCGGGGCTTCGCCTTCGCCGTGCACGGCCTCGACGCACCCGCCGAGGAGTTCCGCGTCGACCTCGCCGCGCCCTCCGGCGACGTGTGGTCGTGGGGTCCTGAGGACGCCGCGCAGACGCTCACCGGCAGTGCGGGCGACTTCTGCCGGCTCGTCACGCAGCGGCTCCACCGCGCCGACACCGACCTCGTCGCGACCGGCGCCGACGTCGACCGGTGGCTCGACATCGCCCAGGCCTTCGCGGGCCAGCCGGGCGAGGGACGGAGCCCGAAGTGACCTCCTCGACCGGCGGTGTCGTGAGGATCGGCAACTGCTCGGGCTTCTACGGCGACCGGCTCAGCGCGATGCGCGAGATGCTGGAGGGTGGCGAGCTCGACGTGCTGACCGGCGACTACCTCGCCGAGCTGACGATGCTCATCCTCGGCAAGGACCAGCTCAAGGACCCCTCGCTCGGCTACGCCCGCACCTTCGTCCGCCAGCTCGAGGACTGCCTCGGGCTCGCGCTGGAGAAGGGCGTGCGGATCGTCGCCAACTCCGGCGGCCTCAACCCGGCCGGCCTGGCCGACAAGGTGCGCGAGGTCGCCTCGGGACTCGGCCTCCACCCGCAGGTCGCCCACGTCGAGGGTGACGACGTGCGCCACCTCTCCTTCACCGACGCGCTCACCGCCAACGCCTACCTCGGCGGCTTCGGCATCGCCGCGGCGCTGACCGCGGGCGCGGACGTCGTCGTCACCGGCCGGGTCACCGACGCCTCGCTCGTCGTCGGTCCGGCCGTCGCGCACCACGGCTGGACCCCGACGTCGTACGACGAGCTGGCGGGCGCGGTCGTCGCCGGCCACGTCATCGAGTGCGGCACCCAGGCGACGGGCGGCAACTTCAGCGGCTTCCTCGACCTGCCCCACCGCGACCGGCCGCTCGGCTTCCCGGTCGCGGAGGTCGCGGCCGACGGGTCGAGCGTGATCACCAAGCACGCCGGCACCGGGGGTGCCGTCACCGTCGACACCGTCACCGCCCAGCTCGTCTACGAGATCCAGTCGACCCGCTACCTCGGACCCGACGTGACGGTCCACCTCGACACGGTCCGGCTCGAGCACGAGGCCGAGGACCGCGTCGCGATCGCCGGTGTCACCGGCGAGGCCCCACCCGAGCGGCTCAAGGTGTGCGTCAACGAGCTCGGTGGCTGGCGCAACCAGGTCGAGCTCGTGCTCACGGGCCTCGACGTCGGCGCCAAGGCGGCCTGGGTGCGCGAGCAGCTCGGGCCGCGGCTCACGGCGGCCGAGGTGACCTGGTCGGAGGCCAGCGAGCCGACCGCCGACGCCGACTCGCAGGAGGCTGCCTCCACTCTGTTGCGCTGCACCGTGAAGGACCCCTCGCCCGACCCGGTCGGCCGCGCCTTCACCGCCGCAGCCGTCGAGCTCGCCCTCGGCTCCTACCCCGGCTTCACCATGACCGCACCGCCAGCGCCCGCCGCGCCGTTCGGCGTCTACCGCGCCGAGTACGTCGACCGCTCCGACGTCACGCACACGGTCGTCCACGCCGACGGCCGCCGGGAGGTCGTCGCCGACCCGACGGCGTACACCGCCGTGGTCGAGGCTCCAGGCCGGCGCCCGTCGCCCTACCCGGCGCACGCCGACACCCTGACCCGACGCCTGCCGCTGGGGACCTTCGTCCACGCGCGCTCGGGCGACAAGGGCGGTGACGCCAACATCGGTCTCTGGGTCGCCCACGACGGCACCGACCCGGCGACGTACGACGCCCGCGTGCAGTGGCTGTTCAAGCTGATGTCGCCACGCGGCATCCCCACGCTGCTGCCCGAGGCGGCCGACCTCGACGTCGACGTCTGGCTGCTGCCCCACCTGGGTGCGGTCAACCTCGTCGTCCACGGCCTGCTCGGTCAGGGCGTCGCGGCGTCCACCCGGTTCGATCCGCAGGCCAAGGCGCTCGGTGAGTGGCTGCGCTCGCGGTTGGTCTCGATCGAGGAGAGCCTCGCATGATCACCGAGCAGTGGCCGGCGAGGGACGAGCCGGACGCGTCGCAAGGGGAGATTGAGCAAGCCCCGCGACCGAGGGACGAGGTCGCGACGGGCGCGTCGAAATCAGAGCACACGGCGCTGCGGGCGACCGCGGCGGAGTTCGTCCGCCGCGAGGTCGTGCCGCACCTGCAGGAGTGGGAGGACGCCKGGGAGATCCCGCGCGCGCTGCACCGCACGGCCGGTGACCTCGGCCTGATCGGCGCGGCCTTCCCCGAGGAGGTCGGCGGCGGTGGCGGCGACCTGGTCGACAGCGTCGTGCTGCAGGAGGCGATGTTCGACGCCGGCGCGTCGAGCGGCCTGATGGCGGGGCTCTTCACGGCCGGCATCGCGCTGCCCCACATCGCTGCCAGCGGCAACGCCGACCTCGTCGACCGGTTCGTCCGCCCGACGCTCGCCGGCGACACGATCGGGTCGCTCGCCATCACCGAGCCCGGCGGCGGCTCGGACGTCGCACGCATCACCACCCGGGCGGAGCTGGTCCGGGGGAGCGACGGCGACCACTACGTCGTCAACGGCGCCAAGACCTTCATCACCTCCGGCGTCCGCGCCGACTTCGTGACCACCGCGGTCCGCACGGGAGGCCCCGGTCACGGTGGCATCTCGCTGCTGGTCGTCGAGAAGGGGACTCCCGGCTTCACCGTCTCCCGGTCGCTGCAGAAGATGGGGTGGCACTGCTCCGACACCGCCGAGCTGTCGTTCGTCGACGCGCGGGTGCCGGCCGCCAACCTGGTCGGCGCGGAGGACTCGGGGTTCGGCCAGATCGCGGACCAGTTCGTCGTCGAGCGGATCGCGCTGGCGGTCCACGGCTACGGCATCGCCGCCCGCTCGCTCGACCTCGCGGCGGCGTACGCCCGCGAGCGCGAGACGTTCGGCCGGCCGCTGTCGGCCAACCAGTCCGTCCAGCACACGCTGGTCGAGATGCGACGCCAGGTCGAGGTCGCGCGCACCTACACCCGCGACGTGGCCGCGCGGCACGCCGCCGGCGAGTTCGTCGTCGCGGAGGCCTGCCTGGCCAAGCAGACCGCGGTGGACTGCGCGGCGTACGTCTGCGACCGGGCGGTGCAGCTCTTCGGCGGCACCGGCTACATGCACGGCACCGAGGTGGAGCGGCACTACCGCGACGCCCGGCTCCTGCCGATCGGGGGTGGCGCCGACGAGGTGCTGCGCGACCTGACGGCCAAGCTGATGGGTTACGCAGGATGAGAGGACAGCGATGATCAAGCTCCCGTCCCTGGGCGACGAGGTGTCGCTCTGGATGGACGCCCCGCCCGCCCAGGTCTGGGACCTCGTCAGCGACGTGACGCGGATCGGGGAGTTCAGCCCCGAGACGTTCGAGGCGAAGTGGACCCGCGGGTCCACCGGGCCCGAGGTGGGGGCCTTCTTCGCCGGTCACGTGAAGCGCAACGGCGTCGGTCCGACGTACTGGTCGCCGTGCCGCGTCACTGCGTGCGAGCCGGAGCGCGTCTTCGAGTTCTCCGTCGGCACCGATGCGATCACCGTCAACAACTGGGGTTACCGCCTCGAGGAGAAGGACGGCGGGACGCTGGTCACGGAGTACTTCCGCCTCGACCCCAACCTGCCGACCCGCCTCTACTGGCTGGTGCTCGGTCCGCTCCGCCGCCGGACGAACCGTCGCGGCATGCGGACGACGCTCGAGCGGATGAAGGCGGTGGTGGAGGCATGAATTCACCCCACGACGTTCTTCTCCTCCGCTGCGCTCCCCCGAACAACGCCGCGGGGACCCCGAGATGACGTCGAACCGTGAGGCGATGCTCGAGAAGCTCGCCGACCTCGACGCCCAGCACGCGGTCGCGGTGGCGGGCGGCGGGGAGAAGTACGTCGACCGCCACCACGCCCGCGGCAAGCTGACCGCGCGCGAGCGGATCGAGCTGCTCCTCGACCCCGGGTCGGCGTTCCTGGAGCTCTCGCCGCTGGCCGGGTGGGGCTCGGACTTCACCGTCGGCGCGTCCGTCGTCACGGGCATCGGTGTCGTCGAGGGCGTGGAGTGCCTGATCAGCRCCAACGACCCCACCGTCAAGGGCGGCGCCTCCAACCCGTGGACGGTGAAGAAGATCTTCCGCGCCTCGCAGATCGCCGAGGAGAACAACCTCCCGACCATCTCCCTCGTCGAGTCGGGCGGCGCCGACCTGCCGACGCAGAAGGAGATCTTCATCCCCGGTGGTCGCCTCTTCCGCGACCTGACCCGTGCGTCGGCGCGGCGCCAGCCGACGATCGCGCTGGTCTTCGGCAACTCGACCGCCGGCGGGGCGTACGTCCCCGGCATGAGCGACTACACCGTCTTCGTCCGCGGCGGCGCGAAGGTCTTCCTCGGCGGCCCGCCGCTGGTGAAGATGGCGACCGGCGAGGAGTCCGACGACGAGTCGCTCGGCGGCGCCGAGATGCACGCCCGGGTCTCCGGGCTCGCCGACTACCTCGCCGAGGACGAGCACGACGCCATCCGGATCGGGCGGCGGATCGTGGCCCGGCTGAACCGCCGGAAGCCGGCACTTGTCGGCCGGACTTCCCGCTTCGGGGGTGTTACTTCGGCCGACAAGCGGGAAGTTCCCCGGATATCCGGGGATCACGCGGCCCTCTTCGCCGAGCCCGACGCCGACCCCGAGGGCCTGCTCGACCTCGTCCCGACGGACCTCAAGGAGCCGTTCGACCCGCGCGAGGTGATCGTGCGGGTCGTCGACGGGACGAGCGAGCGCAACGGTCGGCCGTTCGACGAGTTCAAGCCGCTCTACGGCACCTCGCTCGTCACCGGGTGGGCGCAGCTGCACGGCCGCCCGATCGGCATCCTCGCGAACGCGCAGGGCGTGCTGTTCTCCGAGGAGGCGCAGAAGGCGACCCAGTTCATCCAGCTCGCCAACCAGGCCGACACCCCGCTGCTCTTCCTGCACAACACCACCGGCTACATGGTCGGCAAGGAGTACGAGCAGGGCGGCATCATCAAGCACGGCGCGATGATGATCAACGCCGTCTCCAACAGCACCGTGCCCCACCTCAGCGTGATCATGGGTGCGTCCTACGGGGCCGGCAACTACGGCATGAACGGCCGTGCCTACGACCCGCGCTTCCTCTTCACCTGGCCCAGTGCAAAGTCGGCCGTGATGGGCCCGGCCCAGCTCGCCGGCGTGCTGTCGATCGTCGCCCGTGCGGCCGCCGAGGGCAAGGGACAGGCGTACGACGAGGAGGGCGACGCCGGCATGCGCGCGATGGTCGAGCAGATGGTCGAGGAGCAGTCGCTGCCCTACGTGCTGTCCGGGATGCTCTACGACGACGGCGTCATCGACCCCCGCGACACCCGCACCGTGCTGGCCATCTGCCTCAGCGTCATCGAGAACGCACCGTTCAAGGGTGCCGAGGGATTCGGGGTGTTCCGGCCGTGATCTCACCCCACGATGGTCTTCGCTCCCCCGCTCCGCTCCTCCGGAACAGAATCGAGGGGACCCCGAGATGATCCAGAGACTGTTGGTCGCCAACCGCGGCGAGATCGCCCGTCGCGTGTTCGCCACCTGCCGACGGCTCGGCATCGAGACCGTGGCGGTCCACTCCGACGCCGATGCCGGGCTGCCGTTCGTGGCCGAGGCCGACCGGGCCGTCCGGCTCCCCGGCAACGCGCCCGCCGACACCTACCTCCGCGCCGACCTGGTCATCGAGGCGGCGCTGAGGTCCGGTGCCGACGCGATCCATCCCGGCTACGGCTTCCTGTCCGAGAACGCCGCCTTCGCCCGGGCCGTCATCGACGCCGGGCTGATCTGGGTCGGACCCCCGCCCGAGGCCATCGAGGCCATGGGTGACAAGGTCCGCGCCAAGGCGATCGCCGAGAAGGCCGGCGTCCCGGTCCTCACGGCCCCGGACGAGCCGACCGAGGCCGACCTCCCGCTGCTGGTGAAGGCATCGGCCGGTGGCGGCGGGCGCGGCATGCGCGTCGTACGCACCCTGGACCGGCTCGAGGCCGAGATCGCGGCGGCGCGCGCCGAGGCCGCGTCGGCCTTCGGCGACGGCACGGTCTTCGTCGAGCCCTACGTCGAGGCCGGGCGCCACGTCGAGGTGCAGGTCGTCTCGAGCGGGGCGCGCACCATTGCGATCGGCACCCGGGACTGCTCGGTCCAGCGTCGCCACCAGAAGGTCGTCGAGGAGGCACCTGCCCCGGGGCTGCCGGCGACCACGGAAGCGGCCATGTGCGAAGCGGCCGAGCGGCTCGCGAGCGACATCGGCTACCGCGGCGCGGGCACGGTCGAGTTCCTCTACGACCCGGCCACCGACCGCTACTTCTTCCTCGAGATGAACACCCGTCTCCAGGTCGAGCACCCGGTGACCGAGCTGACCCATGACGGCGAGCTCGTCGAGAACCAGATCGCCGTGGCCGAGCATCCGAACTTCGACCTCACGCGGAGGCCGAGGACCGGGCACGCGATCGAGGTCCGCCTCTACGCCGAGGACGCGGCGTACGTCCCGCAGAGCGGGCGACTGGTCACCTTCGACCTGCCGTCGGACGCCGAGTTCCTGCCGATGGCCGACTTCGGGGTCCGGGTCGACTCCGGCTTCGCGAGCGGCGACGAGGTCTCCACCTTCTACGACGCGATGCTCGCCAAGGTGATCGCGTGGGCGCCGACCCGCGACCAGGCGATCCGGATGCTCGTCGCGGCCCTCCGCAGTGCTCGCATCCACGGCGTCACCACCAACCGCGACCAGCTCGTCGAGATCCTCACCGACCCGGTCTTCGTGGCCGGCGAGATGACGACGACGTGGCTGGAGTCGCGTCCGATCTCCGCTGAGTCTCCTGGAGACTCACCGTCCGTCGACCGCACTGCGGTGGTCGCCGGCGCGTTGATGCTGGCCGCCGACGACGCGGCGCGGCGCATGGTCCAGCAGGGCGTCCCCGCCGCCTGGCGCAACGTCGTCAGCCAGCCGCAGCGCACCACGTTCGAGGGGCACGACCCGGTCGAGTGGTGGGGCACGCGCGACGGGTTCGCCGCCGACGGCGTGACCGTCCTCGAGGTGTCACCGACCCACGCCCGGCTCGAGGTCGACGGGGTCGTCACGGAGACGCGCGGACACATCTCGTCCGAGCGTCCCGGCGCCCCGCGTGACGTGTGGGTCGACAGCCCGGTTTGGTCCGCGCGTCTACGCGAGGTCCCGCGCTTCACCGATCCCGCCGACGCGGTGGCGAGCGGTTCGCTGCTCGCGCCGATGCCCGGCACGGTCGTGGCGGTCAAGGTCGAGGCCGGGGCCGAGGTGGCCGCGGGCGACGTCGTCCTCGTGCTGGAGGCCATGAAGATGCAGCACACCGTGACGGCACCCCACAACGGCACCGTCGCCGAGATCAACGTCGAGCCCGGGTCGCAGGTCGCGTCCGGGGAGGTCCTGGCAGTAGTGGCCACGAAGGAAGTCGAGGAGACCGCATGAGCAACTTCACCGAGACCGAGGAGCGTCAGGAGCTGCGGCGGCAGGTCGCGAAGCTGGCGAGCGGCTACGGACGCGACTGGTTCGTCGAGCGCGCCCGCTCCGGCGAGAAGACGACCGAGCTGTGGCTCGAGATCGCCAAGGCGGGCTACCTCGGCATCAACATCCCGGAGGAGTACGGCGGCGGGGGCGGCGGCATCGGTGACGTGGCCGCGGTCTGCGAGGAGCTCGCCGCGCAGGGCTGCCCGCTGCTGATGATGGTCGTCAGCCCGGCGATCTGCGGCACGGTCATCGCCCGCTACGGCACCGAGGAGCAGAAGCAGCAGTGGCTCCCCGGGATCTGCGACGGCACGGCCACGATGGCCTTCGCGATCACCGAGCCCGACGCCGGCACCAACTCGCACAACATCACGACCACCGCCCGCCGCGACGGCGACGAGTGGGTGCTCAAGGGCCAGAAGATCTACATCTCCGGCGTCGACGAGGCCGCCAACGTGCTCGTCGTGGCCCGCGCGGAGGACGCCAGGACGGGGAAGCTCAAGCCGTGCCTCTTCGTCGTGCCGACCGACGCGGCCGGCCTCGAGTACACCGCGATCCCGATGGAGATCGTCAGCCCCGAGAAGCAGTTCCAGGTCTTCATCGACGACGTCCGGCTCCCGCGCGAGGCGCTGGTCGGCGACGAGGACGGCGGGCTGGTCCAGCTGTTTGCCGGTCTCAACCCCGAGCGGATCATGGCGGCCTCCTTCTCGACCGGCCTGGCCCGTCACGCCCTCGCCAAGGCGTCGTCGTACGCCAAGGAGCGCACCGTCTTCAAGGCCCCGATCGGCTCCCACCAGGCCATCGCCCACCCGCTCGCGACGGCCCACATCGAGAACGAGCTGGCCCGGCTGATGACGCAGAAGGCGTCCGCGCTGGTCGACGCCGGCGACGACATGGCGGCCGGCGAGGCCGCCAACATGGCGAAGTACGCCGCTGCCGAGGCGGCCGTGCACGCGGTCGACGCGGCCGTGCAGACCCACGGCGGCAACGGCATCACGCAGGAGTACGGCATGGCCGGCCTGCTGGTCGCCGCCCGCGCCGGCCGGATCGCCCCGGTCAGCCGGGAGATGATCCTCAACTTCGTCGCGATGCACAGCCTGGGGCTGCCGAAGTCCTACTGACGCGCCCGACCACGCAGCAGCACCTCGAGCCCCGCGCGCTCGGGGTGCTGTTGTGCGCAGTGGTCGGCACTTCGTGTCGCAACCCTCGGCAGTTCCTGCCACCCGCGGGCGACTTTCGGCTCCTGGCCGCACAACTTCGCACTATTCTCCAGTAATTAACTAGACAATAGTGCCGGGCAGCGTGCCCAGGCCGCCCGAAGAAAGCACACGCCCGTGAACTGGATCGACCTGGCGGCCCTTGCGGTCGTCGCCCTGCTCATCCTCGGCCTGCATCTCGTCCGTCGCCGCATCGGCTTCACCGCCCGCACGCTCCTCGCGATCCCGCTCGGCGTCGCGGTCGGCGTGGGCTTCCAGGGGCACGTCGAGTACGTCGAGCCGATCGGCAGCATCTACGTCAACGGGCTCATGGCCCTCGTCGGGCCGCTCATCATCGTCTCGATCCTCTCCAGCGTGACGGGCTTCGGCACGGCAGGGACCCTGCGCCGGGTGGGCCTGCGGTCGGTCGGCTGGCTGGTCCTCACCACCGGGATCGCGATCGTCCTCACCCTCGGCGTCGCCCTCAGCCTCGGCGTCGGACGGGGCGCCGAGCTCGGCGGCGGTAGCGATGTCGACACCGAGTCGCTCAGCCGCATCGTGCGGCCGGTGCCGGACGTGGTGGTCGACTTCTTCCCGAAGAACATCGTCGGCGACCTCGCCGACGGCAAGGTGATCCCGGTCATCGTCTTCACGCTGCTGATCGCGGTCGCCTACGCGGCCGTCGCCGCTCGTGAGCCGCAGGTCGTCGAGCCGGTGACCCGGCTGCTCGAGGCGGCCAGGGTGATCATCTACCGCGTCGTGGGCTACGTCATCGCCCTCACGCCGTACGCCGTGCTCAGCCTCACCACGGTCGCGGTCTCCGACGCCTCGGGCAACCGCGCGGCCCTGTGGTCGTTGATCGGCCTGCTCGGCATCAGCTACCTGCTCTGCTTCGTCGACGCCTACCTCGTCAACGGCGTCCTGCTCCGGGTTGCGGCCGACGTCAACCCCCTGACCTGGTTCCGGTCGTTCCTGCCTGCGCAGACCACCGCCTTCACCACCCAGAGCAGCATCGGCACCCTCCCGGTCACGACCGAGGTGCTCACGCGCCGCATCGGCGTCCCGCGGGAGATCGCCGGCTTCACGGCCCCGCTCGGCGCCAACCTCGGCATGCCCGGCTGCGCCGCGATCTGGCCGCTCCTGGTGGCGATCTGGGGCATCAACGCCACGGGCATGGCGTACGGCGCCGCCGACTACGCCGTCTTGGCGGTGCTGTGCCTCCTGGTCTCGCTCGGCACCGCGGGGGTTCCCGGCACCGCCACCATCACCACCACGACGGTGCTCGCGGCAGCCGGTCTGCCGCTCGAGTTCCTCGCCCTGACCCTGCCCATCAGCACCGTCGCCGACATGGCCCGCACCCTGACCAACGTCACCGCCGCCGGCGTGGCGACCACGATCGTGGCCCGACGCGAGGGCCGCCTCGACGACGCCGTCTTCCTCAGCCGGGGTGTGGACACGCCGACCGAGGCACCGACCGAGGCACCGACCGACCAGGACGGGCACCGCGATGTCCTGGCCGAGCACGAGACCGAGCACGAGACCGAACACGAGACCGAGTCCGACACCGAGCCGCGCCGACCGGCGCTGGCCCCCTGAACCCGATCCCACCACCGAAAGGTCCCGACCCATGCCACCCATCCCTCGACGACGCTCCTCCCGCCTGCTCGCAGGCCTCACCATCGCCGGCTCGGTCGCGCTCCTGCCGGCGCTGCTGAGTCCTGCGCACTCCGCCCCGTCCGCCGCCACGGCTGCCGCCTCGTCCGCCGAGCCGTCCGTCTCGGACAAGGTGGTCAGCGACCGCTGGATCGACGGCGGCGACGACCTGCCCTGCGTCGACGACGAGACCTGCCTGTGGATCTCGGGCTGCATCCTCGACGGCAACAACAACCCGGTCTACCCCAACCGCAACGGCACCCACGTCGGCGGTGGTCCGCACAGCTATGCCGACCAGCAGACACCCACCCCGACCCCGACGCCGACGCCGACCCCCACCCCGACGCCGACCGCGACACAGTCGCCCACCGCCCAGCCGACGACGTCGAGCCCCACCGCCCAGCCGACCACGAACAGCCCGAGCGCGACGCCATCCCCGGGCACCGGCAACACCGGCAACAACGGCAGCACCGTCAACAACGGCAGTGGTGGTGGCACCGGCAACACCGGCAACACCGGTAGTGGTGGCGGCAAGAACGGCAGCAGCGGCACGACGGACGCCAGTGACGACAGCACGGACAGCAACACGTCCACGTCGACCGCGACCCCGTCAGCGACCCCGACGGTCGAGGGGACCGCGGAGGAGCAGGCCGAGCAGGTCTCCGCCCTGCTGGCTCCGCCCACGGTCACCGTCGACGGAACGGACGTGACCGTGACGTGGCAGCCGCCCACGGGCGATCGCACCGGGCTCGTCGAGTACCGGGTCGCCCTGCTGCGCGGACCCCGGGCCACCGTGCCCGTCACCACCACGACCCACACCTTCACCGACGTCCGCGACGGCGTCTACCGCGCCACGGTCAGCGCGGTGTACGCGTCGGGCAGTCCCGAGACGTCGGGCTCCTCCGACAAGGTCACGATCGGTCAGGACCCCACCCAGGTGCGCGGCACCGTCACGGTCACCGGTGACCTCATCGCAGGCGAGCGGGTCGTCGTCGCCGGACGCGGCTTCGCCCGCAACGTCCCGGACCTCAGCGTCGAGCTCCACTCCGACCCGGTCCTGCTCGCCCAGGTCCAGACCGACGGCAAGGGTCGCTTCGAGGTGGAGGCCCTGCTGCCGGAGACGGTCGAGGCCGGTGACCACCACGTGGTCGTGCTCTACGACGGGGTCGAGCTGAGCAGCAACCCCGTCACGGTCGCGGCCGCCGTGGCCGCCGCGGCGTCCGAAGCGCCGACCGACACGGCCGCCGCTGCGGCTCCTGCCTCGCCCAGCCGAGGCGGCCTGCTCCTCCTGCTCGGGCTCGTCGGCGCGACGGCAGTGGCCCTCGGGGGCCACGCGGTCACCAAGCGCCGTCGTGGCAGCTCGGCCCTGGCCGACACCGAGGTCGAGCCCGCCCGGGCCTGACCTCCGTACGAAAGACGGGTGGCCCGGTGCGGTAACACCGGGCCTCCCGAGCGAACACATCTGCCGATCCGCATCGACACGACTCATTCGAGAACAGGAAAACATCCATGTCCAGACCACGCAACGTACGCCGGGTGCTCGGCGCGCTCGTGCCAGTGCTGTCCCTGGCCGTCGGCGCCACCTTCGCCGGCGCGCTGCCGTCGACGGCCGCCGGTCAGACCGCAGCGGCGGCCACCTCCGCCGTACCTCCCGCGACCAAGGGCGCGACGATCGACTGGTTCGACGCCAAGTACGCGGCCGTCGCCCCCGGGTCGGTGTTCGAGACCGCCACCCTCGAGCGCTTCGAGTACCTGCTGAAGAAGCCCGGCAAGTTCGCCTTCGTCATCGGTGGTCCCGAGGACGCCACGCTGCAGAACGCGCTCGGCCACATCGACGCGGTGGCCAAGGCCAACGGGATCACGAAGGTCTACAACTTCGACCCCCGTCTCGACGGCAAGGACCTCGACGTCTTCGACCCCAGCCGCCTCAAGCTCTCGGACGCGGGCAAGGCCTTCGTCGGCAAGTACGGCACCGCGCTGGTCGACAACTACCTCGGCAAGGACGCCGAGACGCCGTTCACCCAGGCCCACACGCAGGATCCCTACCTCTTCGTCTACGACGGGTCCGGCGGCGACACCAACCGGATCACGGCCGCCCTCACCGCCCCGGTCGCCGCGGCCGACCTGGACACCCCCGCCGAGGTCACCGCCTACCGCGAGGACGTCGCCGACGTGCTCACCTCGGCAGGCACGCTGGGCGTCGACACGCAGTTCGACTTCCTCGGCGGTGAGCACAATCGACGCCACGACGTGCGCTACCCCGACGACGCCAAGTTCGGCGGCGACATCTTCGACTCCTCCGACGCGACGGACGGGTTCCGCGTGCAGTCGGTGACCTACCCCGAGCTGCTGCACATCCTGCAGAGCCCCGGCGACTTCGCGCTGCTCTTCGGCGGCACCTGGTGCCACAACACGGCCGCGATCATCAAGGCCACCAACAAGGCTGCGCAGCAGAACGGCATCAAGACCGTGTACGCCTTCGACTTCGTCCTGAACACCAACGACCCGACGGCGTCCAACGGCAGCGGCAACCTGCTGCACATCCGCGACAACGCGCTCGTCGGCGCGGAGGCCGTCAACAGTCGCCCGTCCTACCTCTACGGCGACCTGGTCAACACCTACCTCTCCAACGCCTTCACCCAGTACCGCAAGACTGGTGACCCGGGCACGGCCGGCGTCAACCCGGTGCGCTACTACCCCGGCGGCGACCCCTCGGGCACTCTCGCCGAGGCCCGCAAGATCCAGGTCGGCCACCTCCTGACGTACAACAAGGACCACAAGGACGCCCAGGGCAACCCCGCGCCGGTCCTCGACCAGGCGATCCGCAAGAACGCCGACGGGACCTTCACCGAGTACATGACCGAGTGGTGGTACGTCCAGGGACAGGACCTTCCGCGCTCCGACACGACCCTCATCGGCAACGCGCCCAGTGCCTCCGAGGCCAACCTCAACGCGATGGAGAACCAGCGCGCGTTCGCCAAGGAGGGGATCGGTCGCGTCAGGGACGTGCTCGCCATCCTCGGCGGCGGACACGCCAGCACCGTGTCGGCGACGCTGTCGGAGTCGGTCACGCCCGGCGTCGTCACGCCGGTGCAGGTGAGCGTCACCGCTCCCGACTACAGCGGCTTCCGCTCGCTCAACACGGCGAACGCCGGCACCGCCCCGGCGAGCACGGTCGACAAGCCGACGGGTCGGATCGAGGTCCGCGAGGGCGCGACCGTGCTCACCTCCGCAGACCTCGTGGACGGGGCGGCCGCGATCGACCTGCCCGGCCTGGCGGCCGGCAGCCACTCGCTGACGTTCCACTACAGCGGCTCCGCCGACGGCATCGTCCGCGAGTCCACTGCCACCCGGCAGGTGACCGTGACCGCGCCCGCGCCCGCGCCCGCCGACAAGGCTGCGTCGACCACCACGGTCAGCGCCGCCACGACGACGTACGGCAAGGCCGCCACTGTCACCGTCTCCGTCGCCGCGACCGGTGCCCAGCCCACCGGGGCGGTCACCCTCACCGGGACGGGGTCTGACCTCACTGCGCCGCTGAGCGGCGGCAAGGCGGTCTTCACCCTGCCGTCGGCGTTGGGCGCCGGCACGTGGACGCTGACAGCGAGCTACGCCGGCGACGCCTCCGTGCGGACCTCGGCCGGCACGGGCACCCTCGTGGTCGGCAAGGCCAGGGCCACGTCCGTCAAGGTCACGGTGAAGAGCAAGCCGACGACCAAGAAGGCCGGCAAGGCTGTCGTCAAGGTCGTCGGTGTCGCCACCGGCGTCGCTCCCACCGGCAAGGTGCTGGTCAAGCTCACCTCGGGCAAGGTCACCAAGAAGGTCCGGGCCACCCTGGTCCGCGGCAAGGCCGTCGTGGCGCTGCCCAAGGTGACCCGCGGCTCGTGGAAGCTGGCTGCCACCTACCGCGGTGACGCCAACTACGACGCCCGCTCGGCGCGGGTGGTCAAGCTCGGTCGCCTGGGCTGACGCAGCGACGCACGGGGTGGTGTCCGGCCGAGCCGGGCACCACCCTGCTGCCCGTCCGACCAACCGACCCCAGCGGCGGGACGTCGGTGTCGGTGCGCGGTGGCAGGATCGCGCCGTGGCCCTCGCCGACCGTCCCCTCGTGCCCGAGGAGTGGGTGCTGCGCATCGACGCGGTGCTCGGGGCATTGCCGCGCTGCCGGCAGGAGTCGGCGTGGACCGGCACGCGCTGGCGCGTGGGCAGTGCGACGGTGGCCCACGTCTTCGGCGGGGAGGACCAGCTCTTCCGGATCACCTTCCGCGGCGAGCCCGACGAGGTGGCCGCCTTCGAGCACATGGGTGAGCCCTACTTCCGGGCCGGCTGGGGCGGCAACTACATCGGGATGCTCCTCGACGACGAGACCGACTGGGACGAGCTCGCCGAGCTGCTGACCGACTCCTACTGCATCCAGGCGCCCGCACGCCTCGCCGACCAGGTCGCCCGGCCCGACGCCTGAGCGCACCCGCCCGTTCGCGAGCCGCCCGGCAGGATGGGGCCCATGACCGGGACCCGGAGCGGCCGCCTCGTCGGGCTGGACGTCGCCCGGTGCCTCGCGCTGCTCGGCATGGTCGCCACCCACGTGCTCGACGAGCGCACGCCTGCCGGGGACCTCGCCACCGCCCAGTGGCTGGCCGGCGGCCGGGCGTCGGCGCTCTTCGCGGTGCTCGCAGGCGTGAGCCTCGCACTGATGACCCGCGAGCCGCTCCGGGGTCGGCCGCTCGCGCTGCGCACCCTCGGCATCGCCGTCCGGGCCCTGCTGATCGGCGGGCTCGGCCTGCTGCTCGGTGGCCTGGACACCGGCATCGCGATCATCCTCACCTACTACGGGGTGCTGTTCGTCCTGGGCCTGCCGTTCACGCTCCTGGGCGTCCGCTGGCTCCTGCCGCTCACCGTCGCGTGGGTCGCCCTCGCGCCGGTGGTCTCGCACCTGGTGCGACCGCACCTGCCGGAGCGGGGGTTCGACAGCCCGACCTTCCAGCAGCTCGCCGACCCCGGGCAGCTGGCGAGCGAGCTGCTCTTCACCGGCTACTACCCGGTCGTGCCGTGGCTGGCCTACGTCCTCGCCGGTCTCGTGCTCGGCCGCCTCGACCTGCGCGACACCTCGCTGCTCGGCGGCCTGGCCCTCGGCGGACTCTCGGTGGCAGTGCTCGCCACGCAGGTCTCGCGGTCGCTGGTCGACCCGGTGGTCGCGTCGGAGAACGCCACCGGGATGTACGGCACGACGCCCGCCGACGGCGACTGGGACTGGCTGCTGCTCGTCGCGCCCCACTCGGCGACGCCGTTCGACCTCGCCCAGACGATCGGCAGCGCGGTCCTGGTGATCGCGCTCTGCCTGCTCGTCGAGCGGCTGCTGCCCCGACCGGCGACCGCCGTTCTCGCCGTCCTCTTCGGAGCGGGCGCGGCGACGCTCACGCTCTACTCGCTGCACGTCGTGATGCGCACCGAGGCCGTGTGGCCGCCGGAGGAGCCCTCGACCTACCTCACCCACGTCGTGGTGCTCCTGGCGATCGGGGCGGCGCTCCGGCTGCTCCGGGTCCGCGGCCCGCTCGAGGCGGCGGCGAGCCTGCCGGTCCGGCTGGCCCGGAGGTCGGGCCGGCCAGAACCTCAGCGCAGCGGCACGAACCGGTAGCGCCCGTGCTCGGTGGCGACGGCCCCCGGGTTGGTCACCCGCAGCATCGTCCCGTCCACCGGCACCACCAGGACGCCGTCATCGGTGAGCTGGTCGACCAGGGCGAGCGGCAGCTCGTCGGCCATCGCGGAGACGAGGATGCGGTCGTACGGCGCTCCGTCGGGGTCGCCGAGCACCCCGGGCTCCGCCCGACGGATCGACGCCCACGGGCGGTCGGTGCGCGCCAGGTTGCCGGTGCCGAACGACACCAGCTCCGGCTCCAGCTCGACGCCGAGCACCGACCCGGCCGGTCCGACCAGGTGCGCCAGCAGCGCGGTCGTCCACCCGCTCCCCGACCCGACGTCGAGGACCCGCTGGCCGGCGCGGACGTCGAGCAGCCGCAGCATGTCGTCGACGGTGCGGGGCTGGGAGTTGGTCTGGTCCGCCGCGATCGCCAGCGGACCGTCGTACGACGCACGACGCCGCACCCCGCGCGGGAGGAAGTCCCGGCGCGGGGTGGCGTCGAACGCCGCAGTGACCTGATCCACCCGACCTCGCTCAGACCCAGTGGTTGTCGTGCTCTCGCATGAACCGGTCGTAGGCATCGCCGTCGAGGTTGCCCTTGCCGGCGGCCAGCCCCTCGAAGTAGGCCTCACGAGGCGCACCCGGCGCGAAGTGGAGGAGCATCTTGGCCGCCCCGTCCTGGTTGCGGAAGCCGTGGATCCCGCCGGCGGGGACGTGCGCGAAGTCGCCGGCGTGGCACTTCACCCAGTCGGTGCCGTCGTAGATCGTGACGGTGCCCTCGAGGACGTAGAACGACTCGGTGACGGTGCGGTGGAAGTGGGCGTCGGGGCCGCTCTCGGGGCCGGCGAACTCCCACCGGTAGAGGCCGAACGTGCCTTGGGTCCCAGTGCCCTGGGCGAGGTAGAAGACCTTGTTGCCGTTGGGGTAGACGACGGCGGGCTCGACGTCCGCCGGCACGACGCTGGCGGACACCTCGCCGGAGTCGCCGTGGTAGATCGGCGGTGGGTAGCTCATCGAGGTCCCTTCAGGCCGTGGCCGGCTGGTTGATGCGGACGTGGTTGCCGAACGGGTCCCGGATGCCGAAGTCGGTGCCGTAGGGCTGCTCGACCGGCTCCTGGGTGATCTCGACGCCGGCGTCGCGGAGCGCGGCATAGGTCGCGTGCACGTCGTCGCTGAGCAGGAAGACGCCGCCGAGCGCGCCCTTGGCCACGAGCTCGCGCACCTGCGCTGCGGTCGACTCGTCGTGCATGGGCGCCCCGACGAGCTCGAGCAGGATCGAGGTGTCCTGGCCCGGGACGCCGACGGTCAGCCAGCGCATGAAGCCGAGGTCGATGTCGTCGCGCACCTCGAAGCCGAGGTGGGTGGTGTAGAAGTCGAGCGCCTCGTCCTGGTCGAGGACCGGCACGCTGCGGATGTGGAGGCTGGTGATGTGGTTGGTGTTCATGGCGACGACGCTAGCCAGCGACGACCCCCTCCCGCTTCTCCGAAACCGCTGTCCTCGGGGCGGCCGTCCCCACGGCCCGGTCGGGCACGGCTGGCGCCTCCCGCTCGCGGGGGCGCGTCCATGCGGCGATGAAGCACGACGGCACGGCGACCGGGGTGTGGCCCGCGCGGAACTCCGTGGGTGAGCACCCGACGACGTTGCTGAAGGTGCGGCTGAAGGTACCGAGGCTGGCGAACCCGACGTCCCACGCCACGTCGGTCACCGGTCGGTCGGTCTGGCGCAGCAGCGTCATCGCCCGCTCCACCCGACGCCGCTGGAGGTAGCGGTGGGGCGTCTCGCCGTAGACGTCCTTGAACACGCGCCCGAACTGCGACACCGACAGGTGCGCGATGGCGGCGAGGGTGGGTACGTCGAGGGGCTCGGCGTAGCGGCGGTCCATCTCGTCGCGGGCGCGGAGCATCCGTCGGTTGGTGTCCTCCTGCGCGGAGAGCGGGCGGGCCATGCAACCGAACCTAACGCGTGACGTGGACAGTGCGGGGCCGACGGGGACACGACAACGGCATGACCCCGGGGGAGGGCCATGCCGTTGTCTGTGCGTTGGTAGGACGTGGATCTCGCGGTTCTGGGGGGATCCCGTACGTCGGCGGGAGGTCGACGTGCGGGGTGCGAGAGCCGGTCCTGCGGAACGCGGCCGCCGCCGGGAGTCACCCGGACGTGTGTGCGCCGCCCCCCTTGTCCGGGTTCCCCGAGCTGGGGCCGGTCGGACTGGTGGTCGGGCTGGCTGGACTGGTGGGGGTGGCTGGCGTGGTCGCCGGGCTCGGGTTCGACGAGCTGCCGGACTTCCCCGGCCCGTTGCCGTTGCCGTTCCCGTTGCCGTTGTTGGTCTGGCTGTGCGGGTTCGGCTGGTTCGTCGAGCCGTTGTTCTGGCTGCCCGAGCTGTTGTTCCCCGAGTTGTTCCCCGAGTTGTTGTTGCTGCCGGCGTTGTTGTTGCCGGAGCTCTGGTTCCCCTGGTTGCCCTTCGTGGGCTGGTCGGTGGGCTTGCCGGGAGACGGGGTCGGCTTGGCGGTCTGCTTCGGCGGACCGATGAGGTCGACGCAGTAGGTGGCGATCCGGTCGGCACCACCGGCCTGGGCCGCGAGCGCGAGGAAGGCGGCGCTGTCGAGCGACGAGCCGGCGTCGGAGCGGTCGGTGGCCTGGAAGGCCCGGCAGAGGCCCTCGAAGCTGGGCGACGGGGTGGCCGGACCGTCGGAGGTCTCGGGCGGGGTTGCGGACGGTGACTGGGACGGAGTGGCGGACGGGGACCCGGGCGACGCCGTCGAGCTGGAGGAACCGGTCGACCCGGAGGCGCCGGGCGAGGTGCTGGGCGAGCCGCTGGCCGACCCCGAGGGGCTGCCGTCCGTGCTGCCGCTGTCACCCGGTGTGACGGAGCCGGCCGCGCCGCGCGGTGCGTCGGCCGTGGCGTCGCTGGCCCGGTCGGACGCCTGGCCGGGAAGGGCGGGCAGCCCCGGCAGGTCGGGAAGGCCCGGGAGGCCGGTGGTGCTGGCGAGGGCGAAGCCGCCGGAGGTGAGGGCGACGACGGCGCCGGTCGCGATCACGGCTCGGGCGGCGGCGCGGCTCCCGAGGCGCGAGGGCGAGACGTAGCCGATCCTGGTCGACGGTGCCGGCGAGAGTCGCGCGGCCTGGAAGGCCGCTGCTGCTGCGTCCTCGCCGTGGAGCTCGCTCGGGTGCGCGGGAGCACTGGCGGCGGTGAGGGCCCACCCGAGGACGCTGTCGTGCTCCGCGGGGGCGTCGAGCAGGCGCTCGGCATCACGGCGGGACAGGCGGGGGTCCGGGGTGCTCATCTCACTCCCTTCAGCGTCACGGCAGTCACAGGTGTTACGGCTCCTCGGAGATTCGCCTGGCCAGCTGCTTGAGGCCGCGGTGGGCCGCAGCGCGCACGGCGCCCGGGCGCTTGCCGAGGATGCGGGCCGCGGTGGGGGCGTCGAAGCCGAGCACCGTGCGCAGCATGATGGCCTCCGCCTGGTCGCGGGGCAGGCTGCCGATCAGTCGGATGACCGCCTCGGATTCTGCCCTGCCGATGATGTCGGCCTCGACGTCGACGTCGTCCGGCAGGTCCACGAGGTCCTCGACCGAGTCGTCGGCGACGGGCCGGCGCCGGGCGTGGCGCAGGTGGTCGAGGGCGCGGTTGCGGCCGATCGTGGTGATCCACCCGCGGAAGCCGTCAGCGTCGCCGCTGAACCGGTCGAGGTCGCGGAAGGCCTGCGCCCAGGCCTCGCTGGCGACGTCCTCGGCCTCGACGGGGCCGACGAGGACGGTGAGGTAGCGCAGGAGCGATGGCTGGACATGACGGTAGACGACGCGGAACGCCGCCTCGTCCCCCGCCTGCATCGCCTCGACGGCGCAGTCGAGCCCCTCCTGCTCACCCACCGGCGCATTGTCACCCGAAGACGGTCGTCACGCCCACAGAACCCCCCCTGCCGGCGCCCGGAGATCCCGCTCCGACCTCACCCCCGCGGGGGACGCGGGACGAACAGCGGCACCCGGGCGGCGTACTCGTCCCATCCCTCACGCTGCGACATCGTCCGCTCCAGCAGCTTGGCACCGGTCACGTTGCGCACGAAGTACGTCATCGCGGCGGGCGCCCACACGGTGAGCAGGCCCGGGAGCCAGCCCACCGCCAGCGCGCCCGCGATCCAGAGGCCCCACCACACGCAGGCGTCGCCGAAGTAGTTGGGGTGCCGGCTCCAGCCCCACAGGCCGGTGTCGAGGATCCGCGGGCGCGACTCGCGCGGCCGGGCCTTGTAGGCCTCGAGCTGCGCGTCGCCGACGACCTCGAAGAACACCCCCACCGCCCAGACCACGACACCCGCCCACACCACGGGCCACCAGCGGACGTCGTACGCCGCCGCGACCTGGAGCGGCGCGGAGATGAGGAACGCGACGACGGCCTGCGTCAGGAAGACCTTGGTGACGACGCGGCCGGCGCCGGCGGACCAGCCCGGCCCGCCGAGCATCTTCTCGTAGCGAGGGTCCTCGCCGTGCCCGCGCGAGCGGCGCCCGATGTGCCACGCGAGGCGGCCGCCCCACGCGGTGACGAGGGCGGCGAGGAGCCAGGAGTGGGCGTCGGGCCGCACGAGCGCCAGGGTGAGGGCGATCGCGACGAACGCCAGCCCCCAGGCCACGTCGACCACCGCGACCCGGTTCAGACGACGGCTCACCGCCGCCGTCGACCCCATGACGACGGCGGCGGCGAGGAGCGCGACCAGTGCGGCACTCAGCACGCGCGCACCGCCGGCAGGGTGTGAGGACCGCCGGGGCGGACGGCCAGGACCTGGTCGACGCCCATCCGGCCGTCGCGGAAGGCGAGTGCGCCGCCGACGAGGTAGAGCCGCCAGACGCGGACGACCTCCTCGCCGACGAGCTCGCGGAGCCGGGGCAGGTTGGCCTCGAAGTTGGCCATCCAGCCCGCCACGGTGAGCACGTAGTGCTCGCGCATCGCGTGCACGTCACGCACCTCGAGCCCGCCCGCCTCGATCAGGCCGACGGTCTCGCCGACCGGCCGCATCGTCATGTCGGGGGCGATGAACGACTCGATGAACGGGCCGCCGCCCGGGTGCTTGCCGCCGCCGGCGCCCTGGCGCGACATCTGCTGGACCAGCACCCGCCCGCCCGGCCGGACCGAGCGGCGCAGCACCTCGACGTAGGTCGGGTAGTTGCGCGCACCGACGTGCTCGCCCATCTCGAGCGAGCCGACGGCGTCGAAGTGGTCGCGCTCGGGCACCTCGCGGTAGTCCTGCAGCCGGATCTCGACCCGGTCCTGCAGCCCGCGTTCGGCGATCCGGGCGTCGATGAACGCCTTCTGCTCCGCCGAGATCGTCACCCCGGTCACCTGCGCCCCGAAGTGCTCGGCCGCGTGCAGCGACAGCGAGCCCCACCCGCAGCCGACGTCGAGCATCCGCATGCTCGGCTCGAGGCCGAGCTTGGTGCAGACGAGGTCGAGCTTGGCGCGCTGCGCCTCCTCGAGCGAGACGTCGGGGGAGGCGTGGTAGCCGCAGCTGTAGGCCATCTGCGGCTCGAGGACGAGGGAGTAGAACTCGTTGGAGAGGTCGTAGTGGTGGCTGATCGACGACCGGTCGCGGGCGAGGCTGTGCAGCCGTCCCGTGACCTGCGCCTGCGAGGCCGGCGGCGCTGGGGGTCGGCCCAGCGCGCCGAGCCCGGCGGCGGTGCGGACCGCGTCGACCAGGGCGCGCGGCGAGAGGCGTACGCCGGACAGCCCGCGCTCGGCGCCGACCTCGAAGGCGTGCGTCAGTGCGGAGCCGAGGTCCCAGCCGTCCTGCTCGGGGACGTCGAGCTCGCCGGTCACGTAGGCCTGGGCAGCGCCGAGCTCGCCCGGGTGCCACAGCAGCCGGCGCAGCGCGTCGGGCGACCGAAGGACCACGAGCGGGGCGCCGGCGGGTCCGGCGACCGAGCCGTCCCATGCCTGCAGGCGCACCGGCAGGTCGCCGCCGATGAACGGGCGGACCGCCGCGGCGAGGCGGTCGGCGACGCCCGCGGAGGTCAGCGTGGTGTCGGACGGCGCGGTCCGGGTCACGGGTGTCACCGGTCCTCCCGGGTGAAGGTGAGCTGCGAGACGTCGAGGTAGCCGCTCGCGAAACCGGCCTGCGAGTAGGCGAGGTAGAAGTGCCAGACCCGCATGAAGAGGTCGTCGAAGCCGAGGGCGAGGACGGCGTCGCGCTGGGCGAGGAACCGGCGGTCCCAGCGGCGCAGCGTCTCGGCGTAGTGGTCGCCCATCGCGAGCTGCCCGGTCAGCCGGAGAGTGGTCTCGCCGCGGGTGACCTGGTCGATGACCTCGACGCTGGGCAGGAAGCCGCCGGGGAAGATGTACTTGTTGATCCAGGTGTGGCCGTCGCGCGTGGCGAGCATCCGGTCGTGCGGCATCGTGATCGCCTGGATGGCGACCCGGCCGCCGGGTGCCAGCACGCGGTCGATGGTGCCGAAGTAGGTGCCCCAGAACTCGTGGCCCACGGCCTCGATCATCTCCACGGACAGCACGGCGTCGTACGTCGCACCGGTGGCGGCGAGCGCGCGGTAGTCCATCAGCTCGACGTGGACGCGGTCGGCGAACCCGGCCGCGGCGATCCGCCTCTCGGCGAGCTCGAGCTGCTCGACCGACAACGTGATCGTGTGGACGCTCGCGCCGCGCCGGGCGGCGCGGATGGCGAGCTCGCCCCACCCGGTGCCGATCTCGAGGACGCGGGTGCCGGCGGTGACTCCCGCCTCGTCGAGGAGGCGCTCGACCTTGCGACCCTGCGCGTCCGCGAGGTCGGGGCTGTGGACGGTCGGGTCCCGGTCGTCGGTGGGCTCTGGTGGAGTGGCGACCAGGTGGTCACCGACGGAGCCGGGGCCCGCCCCGGCCGGGAGGACGGAGGTGTCGAAGAGCGCGGACGAATAGCTCAGGGTCTCGTCGAGGAAGAGCGCGAAGAGCTCGTTGGACAGGTCGTAGTGGTGCGAGATGTTGGCCTGGCTGTTGGCCTCGGTGCTCCGCTGGTGATGGGGCAGCCGGGGCATCACGAGGGCGCGGAGGCGCTGCAGCGGCTCCGGCACCAGCGTCGACATGCGGGCCGCCGGCACGGTGAGGAAGCCGGCCAGGTCGTCGGCGTCCCAGGCGCCGGTCAGGTAGGCCTCGCCGAAGCCGATCAGGCCGTCACGGCCCACCCGGGCGTAGAACTCCTCGGGCCGGTGCAGGCGCATCAGCGGCCCTCCGCGCCCGAACCGGCGACCGGTCGGCTCCTCCACGACCGTGACGTCGAGGCGGGCGACGGCGGCGCGGAAGAGGCGGCGCGCGACGGCGGCCGAGACCGCGGTGCGGGGGCCGGCGGGCAGCTGCTCGAGGGCGGGCATGCCCTGCGTGCCCTCCTGCTGGGGGTGGTTCTTCTCGAGGGTCATCGGACTCCCTCCTGTCGGTGGGTGGTCTGTGGTCGGGGGCGGACCGGCAGCCGGCGGGCCCACAGCCAGATGCCGTGCGCGCGGATGAGTGCGCTGCCGCGCAGGGTCGCGCCGAGGGTCCGGCGGACGGGCACGTCGCTGCGGGTGCCGGTGAGGCTCGCGCTGAACGGCGCGGACCCGTCGTCGTGACCACGCAGCGTGATCGCGATGTCGAGGCGGTCGGTCGGGACGGGCACGGCGACGTCGTACGAGCCGTCGACGCCGTGGAAGGGCGAGACGTAGAGCGCCTTGTCCGTGCGGGCGCGGCCCTGCTCGTCGGGGTGGACGAGGTAGGCGTGCCGGTCGCCGTAGGTGTTGTGCACCTCGACKACCACGCCTGCCTGGCGCGCCTTGTCGTCGAAGCACCAGAAGACGCTGATCGGGTTGAAGCAGTGACCGAGGGAGCGCGGGTGCGCCGCCATCAGGATCGTGCCGGGACGGTCGCCGTCGCCGAGCGAGACGCCGTTGTCGGCGAGGAACGACTCGACGTTGTCGCGCAGCGTGGCGTCGGGCGCACCGAGGTGGTCGCGCGCCTCGAACCGCGCCAGCACGCCGTGGTCGGGCAGGTCGTCGAGGTCGACGAGCCAGAAGGTCGAGTGGTGCTCGAAGGTGCGCCGGAACGGGCTGCGCCGGGTGTGGCGGATGGTGGTCTCGAAGCGACCCGGACGCGGCAGCTTCGGGGTGGTGCGGACCCAGGGGAGGCCGAGGTGGGTGGCGGCCGCTAGACCCGAGCGTGCGCCGTCCTCGTGGAAGCCCCAGCCGTGGTACGCCCCGGCGAAGGAGATCCGCGACGTGTTGATCTCGGGCAGCCGGCGCGACGCGGCCACCGACGCGGGCGTGTAGAGCGGGTGCTCGTACTCCATCCGGTCGATCACGCTCGCCGGGTCGACGAGGTCCTCGCCGCCCAGGGTGACGAGGTAGTGGGTGTCGGTGGGCAGCCGCTGGAGGCGGGTGAGGTCGTAGGTGACCGTGACGCCGCCCTGCGACGTCGCAGGCTCAGCCGCGGGGCGGTGAAAGTTCCACGACGCCCGTGCGTCGGGGGCGGTCGGGAGCAGGGAGGTGTCGGTGTGGAGGAGCGCGGGGTTGCTGCTGTAGGGCAGCGCGGAGAGGACCTCGCGCTGGAGGTCGGTGGGCGACTCGAGCATCGCGAGCGCGTGCGAGGGGTGCGTGGCGACCACGACCGCGTCGAAGCGGGTGGTGGCGCCGCTGCCGTCGGTGACCTCGACACCGTCGGCGAGCTCGTGCACCGACGTCACCTTGGTCTCCAGCCGGACCTCCTGCAGGCCGGCGGCCACCGCGGCGACGTACGTCGCTGAGCCGCCCGTGACGGTGCGCCACTCCGGCGAGCCGAAGACGCCGAGCATCCCGTGGTGCTCGAGGAAGGTGAAGAGGTAGCGGGCGGGGTAGTCCAGGGACGTCGCCGGGTCGCACGACCAGACGGCAGCCACCAGCGGCTCCATGAAGTGCCGGACGAAACCGGGGGAGAAGCCGCCGTCGCGCAGGAAGTCGCGCAGCGTCTGGTCGGCCTCTGCGTCATGCGAACCCGCACCAGTAGGTGCCGATCCGGATGACGCAGCGCCGTCGGCGAGCACGGCCTTCGCCCGGCGGTGGAAGCGGGGGATCTCCAGCAGCATCCGCCAGTGCTCGCGCGAGCGGAGCGAGGACCGCTGGGCGAACAGGCCGCGCGCGCCGAGCGCACCGGCGTACTCGACACCGGTGCCGGCGTCGCTGACCGACAGGGACATCTCCGAGGGCTGGGTCGCCACCCCGAGCTCGGCGAAGAGCCGCAGCAGGGTGGGGTAGGTCCGACGGTTGTGGACGATGAAGCCCGTGTCGATGGCCAGCTCGCCGTCGGGAGTCGCGACGCGGTGGGTGTCGGCGTGGCCACCCAGGCGGTCGTCGGCCTCGTAGAGGGTCACGTGGGCGGTGCGCGAGGCGATCCAGGCCGCGGTGAGCCCCGCCACGCCGGAGCCGACGACGGCGATCCGCTGTGGCGTGGTGGCGGCGCTCATGTCGCCTCGGCCAGGTCGAACACGGCGATCGGGTCGCTGGTGGGCTGCTTGGAGCCTCCGTCCGGCTCGACCGTGATGCCGACGGCGGCGGCTGCCCCGGCGGACCCGTCGAGGACGACCGTCTGGTCGGGCTCGTCGGGCATCAGCCCGGCGGAGACGAACGTGTCGCCGTCGATGAACCACAGCTCGTAGTCCTTGCCCGAGGGGGCGGAGGCCATGTCCTCGGTGGTGATCACCGCGCGGTCCTGGGACTTCGACCGGGTGAGGGTCGCGTTGCCTGCTTCGCCGAGGTCGACGGAGACCGCCTGCGCGTCGGGCGCCTGCAGGACCTGCTCGGCCGCGGTCAGGCGCTGGACGTCGTCGGACGGGGCCCAGGGCTGCGTCACCAGGGCGCCGACCCCGACGATGAGCGCGAGTGCCGCCGCGACCAGAAAGGGCATCCAACCCCGCCCCCGTGCTGCCGGGCGGTCGGCGTGGCGCGACGGGGAGGCGGTCACCTCAGGGGCGAGCGGGCGGATCTGGGAGATGCCGGCGAGGACCGAGTCGCGCAGGGCCGCCGGTGGCGGGACCGCAACGGTCTCGGACAGCAGCGCCGCCGTCTCGCGGAGCTCGGCGACCTCGGCCCTGCAGTCCTCGCACGTCGCGAGGTGCTGCTCGAACCGCGCACGCTCGAGCTCGTCGAGGGCGTCCATGGCATAGGCGCCCGTGAGCTTGTGGATGTCCATCTCACTCATGAGGCAACTCCCATCAGGTCCCGCAGGCGGATCAACCCGTCGCGTATTCGTGTCTTCGCCGTCCCGAGCGGGACGTCCAGCAAGGTGGCGACCTCGGTGTGCGTGTAGCCGCCGAAGTAGGTGAGCTCGACGGCCTGGCGCTGCACGTCGGTCRGGGTGGCGACCGCGCCGCGGACGCGGGCTGCGTCGAGCGAGGCGTGTGCGGCCTCGGAGGTCTGGTCGTGGTCGGTCGGCGCGGCCTCGCGGTTCCACGTCTCGTCGCGGGACGTGGCGGCCTCGACCGAGCGGATCCGGTCGACGGCCTTGCGGTGGACGATCGTCAGCAGCCAGCCGACGGCGCTCCCGCGCCCGGCGTCGTACCTCGTGCTGGACCGCCAGGCGTCGAGGTAGGCCTCCTGGGTGACCTCCTCGGCGTGTGCCGGGTTGCGGACCACGCGAAGCGCCAGGCCGTAGGCCCGTGCGGACGTCGCGTCGTAGAACGCGGCGAAGGCCGCTTCGTCGCCCAGGGCCGCCTGCCGGAGCAGGTCGGCCAGCCGAGCCGGGTCGCCCCCGGACGGGGCGCCCTCGGGCGCCCCGTCCGGTACGGGCCTCACGTGGTCCACGTCAGTCATCCTTACGTAGTGGTCGTCGGCCGACGACTCACATCTCCGGCATCAGGACCTGGTCGACCACGTAGACGGTGGCGTTGGCGGTCTGCACGTTGCCGCACACGACGCTGGCGTCACCGATGGTGAAGTCCTCGCCCTCGCCCTCGACCGTGAGCATGTCGCCGGCCAGGGTCTCGTGCTCGCCAGCCACGTCCTCAGGGCTGAGGCGCTCGCCGATCACGTGGTGGGTCAGGACGGTCGTCAGCATCTCCTTGTCCTTCAGGAGGGCGTTGAGGTCCTTCTTCGGGATCGCGGCGAACGCGTCGTCGGTCGGGGCGAAGACGGTGAGGTTCTCGGCGGAGTTGAGCGTGTCCACGAGGTCGGCCTCGGTCACCGCGGCGACCAGCGTCTTGAGGAGCGGGTTGTTCGAGGCGGCGGTCGCGACCGGGTCGTCGGCCATGCCCTCGACGGAGCCCTCACCGGAGGTGGGGACGCCGGCGCAGCCGGGACCGAACGGTGCGTCGGCGGCCATCGGCTCCTCGGACTCCATCGGCGACTCCGACTCCATGGGGGTCTCGGAGCTCGACTCGGACGTGGTGGGCTCGGACGCGTTGCCGCTGTCGGTGTCGCTGCCACAGGCAGCCAGGCCCATGGACGCGGTCAGTGCAAGGGCGGCGAGGCCCATCGAGCGGGTGCGGAGCTTGGTGTTCATGACACTGCCTTTCGGTTGAGCCTTGAGGTGGACCGTGGGGGGCCCGCTGTCGAGAGGTGTTCGGCGCCGCTCCGGGGGCGGATGGGTCATTCCTCGAAAAACTTTGGACAATCCTTGGACAAGCGTACGCAGGCGGCGCCGGGCGGGGATCAGGCGGTCAGGCGGATCAGGCGATGAGGACCGAGATCTCCTGCAGTCCGCTCGAGCCCTCGGGGAAGGGACGCATCCGGACGTCGGTCTGCACGTCGCCGTCCTTGTTGGTGGCGCGGGAGGCGATGAGGTGCCGGCCCGGTTCGGCGTCCCACTCGAGGTACCACTGGCGCCAGTAGTCGTCGTTGACCTGGGGGCCGAGCTTCGCGGGCTGCCAGGGTCCACCGTCGACGCGGACCTCGACCTTGTCGATGCCGACGCCCTGGGCCCAGGCGATGCCGCCGATGACCACGGAGCCGGCGTCGGTCTCCGACAGCGGCTTGGGGGTGTCGATCCGGCTCGAGATCTTGATCGGTGCGTCGACGACCCAGTCACGCTCGGTCCAGTACGCCTGCTCGGCGTCGTACGTCGTCAGGGTCATGCGGGTGATCCACTTGCAGGCGCTGACGAAGCCGTAGAGCCCGGGGACGACCATCCGCGCGGGGAAGCCGTGGGTGCGGGGCAGGGGGCCGCCGTTCATGCCGATCGCGATGATCGCGTCGCGCCCGTCGAGCGCCACGTCGAGGGGCGTGGAGATCGTCATCCCGTCGACGTCGGTGGACAGGATCTGGTCGGCCTTCGTCGAGTCGATGCCGGCCCGGGCGAGCACGGCGGCGAGGGGTACGCCGAGCCAGCGGGCGCCGCCGACGTAGGGTCCGCCGACCTCGTTGGAGACGCAGGTGAGCGTGATGTCGCGCTCGACGGTGTCCATCGCGGCGAGGTCGTCGAAGGTCAGCGTGACCTCCTGGTCGACGTCGCCGTCGATGGTGAGGGTCCACGACTCGACGTCCACGGTGGGGAGCGTCAGCCGGGTGTCGACGCGGTAGAAGTCGCCGGTCGGGGTGCGCAGCGGCGTGATGCCGTCGTACATCTCCTCGAGACCGGTGGGGAAGGACGACGCGGGGTCGGTGGCCACCGGCAGGGCGACGTCCGTCCCGCCGAGGCGGTACGACGTCACCCAGCGACCGAGGCCCCCCATGGCCACTGCAGCCGCAGCGAGTGCGCCGGAGGCCAGCACGACCCCGCGTCGAGTGGGACCGTCGCCCCCCGGCGACGGTTCCGTGTGACCCCGGTCGTCGACACGGTGCAGCCACCACAGCGAGGTGGCTCCGACCGCGGCGGCGACCAGGGCAGGTACGAGGTCCAGCGGCCCGGAGCCCGGGCGCAGGACGGCCAGCACTCCCGCGACGCCGGCCAGGCCCACCAGGACGAGGAGTCCGGGGGTCTCGCGGCGTGCGGTGACGATGCCGGCGACGGCCGCCAGCAGCAGCACGACCAGCGTGACCGAGCCGACCAGGACCAGCTTGTCGGCGCTGCCGAACTCCCGGATGGCCCACTCCTTGAGCGGGGTGGGCGTCAGGTCGATGACGGTCGAGCCGACCGCGAGCACAGGGGACGCCGCCGGAACGGTCAGCGCCGCGACCAGGTGGGCGGCGGCGAGACCGACGATGGTGGCGAGCACGCCGTACGCGGCGTGGCGCAGGGTGCGCGGCCGGGACCGCTGGTCGGGGGAGTGCATGGGCGGTGTTCGGTGCCGTCGGGCTCGCGGATGGGTCGGACGGTCCTCCGCCGGGTTTGCGGCAGGATGACCGCCATGACCGCCCCGACCGACCAGGCCCCCGCAGAGCTGGTGCACTACGCCGTGGCCGACGCCGTCGCCACGATCACCCTCGACAGCCCCGCCAACCGCAACGCCCTGAGCCGACAGCTCGTCACCGAGCTCTTCGCCCACCTCGAGCGCGCCGGCGCGGACCCCGACGTGCGGGCCGTGCTGATCGAGAGCTCGGGCAAGGTCTTCTGCTCCGGCGCCGACCTCACCGAGGCGTCGAGCGAGGGAATGGAGGCCGGCACCCGCCGCATCGTCGACCTGCAGCGGCTGATCGCCACCCTCGACAAGCCGGTCGTGACCAAGAACCTCGGTGCCGTCCGCGCCGGCGGCATCGGCATCGTCGCCGCGGCCGACATCGCCATCAGCGCCGAGGACGCCACCTTCGCGCTCACCGAGGTGAAGCTCGGTCTGGCCGCCGCGATCATCAGCCTCACCGTCCACCACCGGATGACCCCGCGCGCCGCGGCCCTGACCACGCTGGGCGGCGAGGTGTTCACCGGCGCCGAGGCGGCGGGGTACGGGCTGGTGACGAAGGCGGTGCCGGCCGACGACCTCGCCGCCGAGGTCGCCGCCGTGTGCGCCAGCCTGGCGACCGGTGCTGCTCAGGGCCTCCGGGAGTCCAAGCGCATCCTCAACCGCGACCTCGTCGCGCGCATCGACGCGCTCGGCGAGGAGATGGCCGAGACCAGCACCCGGCTGTTCGCCTCCGACGAGGCCCGCGAGGCGATGACTGCCTTCCTCTCCCGCAAGAAGTAGCCACGGGCTGCATCCACGGGTGGCATCCGGTCGGAGAAGGGTGAGGACCCACTTCGAAGGAGGCCGCCCGTGGGCGTCATCGACGATCGACCGCTCGTCCTCGTCACACTCCTCCTCGTCGCGGCGGGGCACCTCGGGTTCCAGCTGACCGTGTCGCTGGTCGTCTATCCCGCGCTGGGTGAGGTCGGGGACGAGGCGTGGCCGGCGGCACACGAGCGGCACGCCCGTCGGATCGCTCCGCTCGTCGGCGCGCTCTACGTCCCGCTCGTCCTCGTCCTGGCCTGCACGGCGGCGACGGAGCCGGAGGCGGCGGGCACGTGGCTGGCCCTGGTCGGCGGGGCGCTGTCGGTGGTGAGCACGGCCGTCATCGCCGCGCCCTTGCACGGGCGGCTGGCCACCGTGCCGGCAGGGGAACGAACGGAGCTGCTCGGCGACCTCGGTCGCGTGGACCTGATCCGCACGGCCGGCGCGGTGGTGTGCCTGCTGGGCGCCGTGCTGCTCCTGTCGTGAGGGTCGTGCGGTCCAGGATCGTCGAGAAGTCGGTGGTCGTCGGTGCTCGCCGGTACGCTTGTCCGCCTGCCCGGGACCGTTGGGCAGTGGTTCATGGGGGATGAGGAGCAAGAGCTTGAGCGAGGATCTCGAGGCGCGGGAGATCGCGGCGGAGCAGACGTACGTCGACGAGGTCTACGTGCAGCTCGACGCGTCCACCCGCAACGCGCGGGCGTTGGCCGCCGAGGGCCACAGCCGCGGCAAGCTGGAGCACGAGGGCGGCCTTGTCGAGCGCGACGCGATGGTCTTCCAGGCTGCCAAGCGCATCGCCCAGCTCGACGCCGCCCACGAGGGCCTGGTCTTCGGCCGGCTCGACCTCGACCCGTCGATCGACCGGCTGCCGCGCTACATCGGCCGCATCGGCGTGCGCAACGCCGACCGTGACGTGCTGCTCATCGACTGGCGGGCACCGGCCGCCGGCGTGTTCTACCAGGCCACCGCGGCCACCCCGTCCGGTGTCGTACGCCGACGCGTGCTGCGCTCGCTGCACCGCACCGTCATCGGCGTCGAGGACGAGCTCCTCGACCAGGAGGCCGAGACCGACCTCCCGATCGTCGGCGAGGGCGCGCTCATGGCGCAGCTCTCCCGCGCCCGCGACCGCTCGATGCACTCCATCGTCGCCACCATCCAGGCCGAGCAGGACCAGGCGATCCGCGCGCCCGGCAAGGGCGTCGTGTCGATCTCCGGCGGTCCCGGCACCGGCAAGACGGTCGTCGCTCTGCACCGCGCCGCGTTCCTGCTCTACTCCGACCGCCGCCGCTACGAAGGCGGTGGCGTGCTGGTCGTGGGTCCCAGCGGCGTGTTCATGCGCTACATCGAGCGCGTCCTGCCGAGCCTCGGCGAGACCGCGGTCGCGCTGCGCTCGCTCGGTGAGGTCGTCGGCGGCATCCGCGCCACGCGCCACGACGAGCCGGCGGTCGCCGACGTCAAGGGCGCGACCCGGATGGCCGAGCTGCTGCGCCGCACCGCCCGCCAGCACGCGCCGGGCGCGCCGACGAGCTTCCGGATCTACTGGCGCGACGAGACCCTCGTGCTCGACCCCGGCCTGCTCGGCCGGCTGCGTCGCCAGCTGATGTCGCAGGGCCGTCGCAACCGCCAGCTGCCGCGGGTGGCCAAGACGCTGCTCGACGCCATGTGGCGACAGGTCCAGGGCGAGCGCGGGCGCGAGCGGGGGCGTGAGGCCTTCGAGGACGACATGCTGGGCCACGAGGGGTTCGTGGACTTCGCGACGGCCTGGTGGCCGCCGCTCGACGCCCAGACGGTCTTCGGCTGGCTCCGCGAGCCCGACTTCCTCGCTCGGGTGGGCGAGGGCGTGATCAGCCGCGAGGAGCAGCTGGTGCTCCTCAAGTCGTGGGCCGACGGCGGCCTGTCGATCGAGGACGTCCCGCTCGTCGACGAGCTCCGCTACGCCCTCGGTGACGTCCCGCAGCGCACCGACGACGAGCGCGACCTCGACGAGACTGGCCTGCTCGAGGGCGGCGTGGACCTCCAGGAGCTCACCACCATCTCCGAGCGGGAGTACGCCCCCGGCGGGCTGGCCTGGTCCGCGCCGACCCACCGCATCGAGGACGACGGCTACGCCCACGTCCTCATCGACGAGGCGCAGGACCTCACCCCGATGCAGTGGCGGATGGTCGGTCGCCGCGGCCGCACCGCGAGCTGGACGATCGTCGGCGACCCGGCGCAGTCGTCGTGGCCCGATGCCCCGGAGGCCGCCTCCGCGCGGGCAGAGGCGCTCGAGGGCAAGGAGCTCCACGAGTTCCACCTGTCCACCAACTACCGCAACTCCGCCGAGATCTACGCCTTCGCCGCCGACTACGCCCGCCGGGTGGGGCTCGACGCAGACCTCCCCGAGGCCGTACGCCGGACGGGCGAGGAGCCGCGGGTCGTCGGCCCCGTCCAGGACCTCGAGGCCGCCGTGCGCGAGGCGGTCACCTCGACCGCCGCCCGTGTGGAGGGCACCGTCGGCATCGTCGTACCCGTCGCCCGCCGCTCGGAGGTCAACGCGTGGCTGGCGTCGTGGCCCGAGGTGGCCGACGACGCGGCCGGGGCCCGCGCGGCCGTCGACTCGAGCGTCACGCCGAGCGGTGAGGACCGCGTCGTCGTGCTGACGGGCCTCGACACGAAGGGGCTGGAGTTCGACGGCATCGTGGTCGTCTCGCCGCAGGAGATCGAGGACGAGTCGGCCACCGGCCGGGCCACCCTCTACGTCGTGCTCACCCGCGCGACGCAGCTGCTGACCACCGTCGGCTGAGCCGGGGAGACCCGGAGGTCGGTGGCGACACGTAGCCTCTGACGTTCAGGTCTCGGTCCGACAGCACACACGTCCAGGAGGGTGATGTCCCGGCTAGCGCGCGCTCTCGGAACGGTCGCCGTGGCGTTCCTCCTGCTCGTCGTTGCCGACGCGCCTGCCGGGTTCGGTGGGGGCCCGGCGGTCATTGCCTCGCTGGACCCGCCGCCCGAGCCCGCCCCCGCCGCCCCCGAACCAGCCCCGTCGCCGACCCCCGCCCCCGAGCCGACGCCCGTCTCGGGCTGGGAGACCGTGTTCCACGACGACTTCGACGGGCCCGCGGGGGTGTGGCCCGAACAGTGGCACAACATGCTGTTCGCCAACGGGGCCGCGCAGAACGGGGTGGGTCAGCTCGACGTCGGGCACCTGTCCCAGGTCCGCACCAACCAGGGCTGGACCGTCCCCGTCGGCACCCAGGTCCGGGTGACCGCCAGCCTCCTCATGCCCGACACCGGCAGCAACTACGCCGCCTTCTGGGTGCAGCACCCCAACGGCATCGATCCGCGCGAGATCGACGTGATCGAGAGCTACGGCCCGCTCAAGCCGGCGGGAGCCCAGTTCGCCTCCCACATCTGCTACGACGACACCCCGGAGACCGCCGTCAACGCGTGCGCGGCCAGCGGTCGGGCGCCCGTGACGACCCCGGTGACCTCGATGTTCCCCACCGGGGCGGAGCCCTGGAGCGCGTTCTGGCAGTATGCCGCCGAGTTCACCGTCGGTGGCGACACGGTGCGGTTCACCGCGAGGGACGCCGCAGGCAACCTCGCCTACGAGATCACGTCCAGCCCGGACGTCCGCCGGGTGCCTGGCAACGCAGCGCCCATCCAGCTCCGCCTGTCCAACAAGGACGTCCTGCCCGAGAACGCCGTCACCGGCGGAACCCGGCAGAGCATGCTGGTCGACTGGGTGACCGTCGACGTCGACTACCCCTAGCACAGGGACGTCAGGTGCTCCTGGACAGATCGGCTCCATGGTCACGCCGAGCGGTGACCGAAACCGGCGTCACGAGTGAGCCCGGCTGAGCATAGGGTGGTCGCTCCATCCCCACCCCGGAAGAGGTGTCTTCCTCGTGTCCCACGAGTTCTCCGACGTCACCGTGCTCCTCGTCCAGCGGTTGGGTCCGCCGGACGCGCGGGAGCTGGCCGCGTGGCAAGAAGCGGCGAGCGCGTACCCCGGGTCCGCCTCGATCGCCCATGTCTGGGCAGGTAGCGGCGCCGTACCCGCCGGGATGGATCTCGGTACCCCGGCGGCCGCCGTCGACGTCCTGGGTCTCGACCAGGACGCGATCGTCGTGGTCGCCGAGACGTCGGCGGTGCCGGGTCCGCACCTGCTCGAGCGCCTCGTGGAGGAAGCGCTGTCGTCCGACGACGGCGTCGTCGATGCCCGTGTCCTGCCCGTCGAGCTGACCCGCACCGACGACCGCCCGCGGGGCTACCACCTGCCCGACGACGCCGACCCTGGTGCGGACCTCCTGGAGGAGGAGCGCTATCCCGGTGCAGGCGAGCCCGGCGCCGAGGACGACGAGGACGACGAGGACGACGAGGACGACGAGGACGACGAGGACGGGCAGGAGGGCGAGGCGCGCGAGGATGCGGTGACCCGCTCCGAGGAGCGGGATGCCGGCGGACACGTCGACTCCACCGTCGTGGGGCACGAGGTCCTGGCGCGCGACGGCGCGGCGGTGCACCCACGGGTGACTGGCGCGTGCTGCGCGACCCGGGCACGTCACCTGCTCGCGCTGGCCGATGCCCTGCTCGTCGAGCCGTCGGACACCTCGGGCGTGGCCCTGCTCTCCGCGGCGACGGCGCGCGGCCTCGACGTCGACGTCGCGACCGCCGCGGCGGTCGCCCTCCCGGTCCGCCTGGACTGGCATGCGGAGGTGGACGGCCGCGTCCCCTCCAGGCCTCGCACGAGCACCGACTGGCCCGCCTCGACCCACCCGGCTGCGGTGCCGACGAGCTCGCTGGGGCGGCTGGTCGAGCAGTACGGGCTGCCACTGCCGGACGACGAGGACGACCGACAGGTCAGGGGAGCGGACGCACCCTTCCTGAGCATCGTGACTCGCACCCAGGGCAAGCGGATCCACTGCCTGGAGGACATGTTCACCTGCCTGGCCGCCCAGTCCGACCGCGACTTCGAGGTGCTGCTGATGGCGCACCGCGTCGACGCCGAGCACCTCGCGATGGTCGAGGACGTGGTCGCGTCGCTGCCGTCGTGGCTGCGCGACGCGGTGCGCCTCGTCCACGTGGAGCGCGCTGGCCGCGCTGCACCGCTGAACGACGGGTTCGCCGCGGCCCGCGGCCACTACATCGTCGCGCTCGACGACGACGACACCGTGCTCGCGCACTACGTGTCCACGTTCAGGAGCGCGGCCGCGAAGCAGTACGGGAGGCTGCTGCGGGTCGTGGCGGTACGCCAGGACATCGCCCCGGTCGGCAACCTCGACACCCTCTGCGCGGTGTCGGTCGACGATCCCTTCCGCGAGTGGCCGCTGGACTTCGCCCTGATCGCGCACCTCACCGCCAACCACAGCCCGTTCATGAGCGTCGCGTTCCCGCGTGGGGCGATGCACGGGCTGGGCATGCGGTTCGACGAGACCCTCGACACCACCGAGGACTGGGACTACATCGTCCGCTGCGCGGCCGCGCTGGGAGTCCAGTCCGTCCGGGAGATCACCTGCGTCTACCGCTGGTGGGTGCACACCGGCTCGTCCCGCGAGGTGCACAGCAAGGCCGAGTGGGACGTGGCGCGCCTTCGCGTCCAGCGGCGTTTCGAGGAGTCGATCCTGCTGCTCCAGCCGGGCGAGACGGAGCGCCTGGTGAGGTCGCTGCAGAGCACGGTGCGGGCAGCGGGCAAGTCCCACAGGCTGGCGCGCAAGCTCGCCACCTCGCAGCACGAGACCAACCTGGAGATGACCAAGGTCTTCGACGCCTACCAGGCGGCCGTCGCCCACCGCCAGAGCGTGGAGACCCGTCTCGGCGAGGTGCGCGCGCAGCTCAAGGAGACCCGCCAGAAGCTGCAGAGGCGCACGAAGCGGCTCCGCCTGCTGGAGGCGCGGGTGCGGGTGGAGGAGCGGCTGCGCACCGGCACGCTCGCGATCCCGGACCAGCCGGTTGCCGACATGTCGGTGGAGCAGCTCGAGGCCCTCGTGCGCAGCCCCGACGCGAGCCCGCGACGGAGGCGGTACGTCCGGTCGGTCCGGTCCCGCGTCGCCCGAGGGCTGCGCCGCTAGCTAGGACTGGCCCTTGAACCAGCGGCGCCTGCCGCTGGCTTCGTCCGCCCCGTCCGCCTCCTCCGCCTGCGTGGCGCGCACGTCGCCGTCAGCGGAGCCGGCGGACTCGGGGCGCTGTGCCGGCTGGGCCCGCTTTGCCCTCAGGCGCTCGACCTGTTCGATCCGCTTGGCGAGCTTCTCGTGCGTCCGCTGGAGCTCCGCGTCCCGTTCTCGAAGCATGTGCTCGAGGTTGGCGATGTGGGTGTCCTTCATGGCCACCAGCTCGGTGTGATGGGCCAGTGCCTGCTCGGCACGAGCGAGCGCGTCGGAGTCCACGACCGTGGCGGCGATCGCCGCGGACGCGGCCCCGAGCGGCGACAGCCAGGGGTGCGCGTCGATCGCCTCGACCAGGAGAGCGAGGTCGTCGTCGGTCTCGTCGGCGACATCTTCGTGACGACGCTGCAGGGCCACGACCTCGCCGGTGTCGATGACACCGGCGAGCTCCACCGCCCGGACCAGGTGGCGGCGGACCGCCGCCGTGCCGTAGGAGGCGTCGAGGACCACGCCCAGGTCGGTGATGACCGTCCGAGGGATCGCCACGCCGCAGGCGGGTGCGAGTGGTCGTACGACGTGCTGGGCGAGCGAGAACGGCGCTGCGCCTGCCCCGGTGGGCGAGGAGGTGGCCCGGGTCCCCGGGCTGCCGCCCACGTGCACCGTGGTGACCTGCTGGGCCAGCACGATCCCGCGCACGCAACGCCCGGGCGAGCGCTCGACGGCGGCGCGTGCCGTCTCGACCCAGTGGCCGAACCAGGTGAGGTCGTCGGCGAGGGTGACATAGGCGCCGCGCGCCTCGGCCAGGCCCGCGTTGACGACGTCGGCGAGGCTGCCGGAGGCGGCCACGACCACCGTGCGTTCGCGCAGGGTCGGTGGATGCTCCGCCAGCAGGGCGCGCACCTCGTCGACGGCGTCGGCGTCGGCCAGCACGAGCACCTCGAAGTCGGTGTCCGACTGGGCGGTCAGCGACAGCAGCGTCTCGTCGAGGCCCTCGGGCGTGCGACCCGTCGTCGTGACGAGGAACGACAGGAACGGTCCCTCGGGGGAGGCAGGCGTGGCGGGCGAGCCGAGGGCGGGCAGCATCGACAGGAAGTCCTCGAGTGACGCGGCCCCCGCGCTCGTGCCGGCGCCGGGCAGCCCGTCGGCCCTCACAGGCCGTACCTGTGTGCCGTGTAGTAGCCGTTCTCGTGGAACTCCGCCACCACGTGCTCCTCGTCCCTCTGCGTCACCAGCATGCCCGTCTCCGTACGGCGACGGAACTCGCTGGCCGCGTCGACCAGCTCGGCGATCCTGGACCCCTCGAAGGTGGCCGCCACCTGCGCGACGACGTCGTCGCGCGACCACTTGTGCGCCAGCAGCAGCGCTGCCTGCGCCGAGTAGAACCGTTCCGCGGACGTCGGCTGCCATGCCCCGTCCGCCGAGAGCCGCTTGTCGTGGAAGACGACGGCTGCGGGCTGGAACACCACGCGGTGCCCCGACTCGCGCACCAACCACGAGTAGTCGACGTCGTCGCAGTACATGAAGAAGGTCTGCTCGTCGAACCCACCCAGCTCCTCGAACAGGACGCGTGGCGTCATGGCGAACGCCGTGGCGGCCCACCCGGTCTCCCCGGTCTCCGTGTCGTACTCCTTGGGGTGCTCGATCGGCGACTGCTTGGCCTCGACCATCCCGGTGACGGCGTCGTCGAACAGCGCGACCATGCGTGCGAGGGCGCGACGGTCGGGGACGATGTCGGGGTTGCTGGTGACGATGAACTGCGATGCGCCACCGGCCGCGAGCCGGTTGTGACCCTTGGCCGTGCCAGTGTTCTCGCCGAAGAACTGGTAGTCGATCGCTGCGAGTGCCGTGAACCGTCCGCGCAGGGCGGCGAGGTGGGCGTCGGTGAGCACCCGCTCGGGGGAGGCGTCACCCAGCGTTATCGACACCGGGCCCAGCCCGTCGCCCGCTCCCCACGCCGCGGCCGTGTCGAACGCCTCGAGCGTGCGCTCCACCGCCCCCGGATCAGTGCCGTAGAGGATCGACTGGATCGAGACCGAGCGATCGGCGGGGTGGCGCACTGAGCTCCTCGAGCTGGTGGTCATGGCGGCGAGCCCGCTCATGCTAGCGCCTCGTCCAGACTCCCCGACCGGCGCGCGAGCACGGGTATGGACCGGGAGTGCTCACGCCTGTTGGCAGATCTCAACCGTCAGGTCGCCCCGCGGCACGTCCTGTTGGAGCGCCCGCCACCCGAGCCCGGCGACCAGGCCGGTGAGGAGCACGGCGGCCCCCACGCCGATGACGAGTGGCCGCGACCACGACAAGTCGCGATGGCCCCACCGCGACGAGGCGGCAACGACGCCGGCGGCCCCCGCGACGACCAGCGGCAGGGCGAAGCGCGGCTCGGGAGACGAACCGACGAGGGTCACCGCTACCCCGAGTGTCATCGCCACGAGCGCGAGGGGTGCCGAGAGGTCGGTACGACTTCGAAGCAACGCCACCAGCGCGACGAAACCGACGCAGCTGACCAGGATGACGAAGATGCCGAGGGGACGAAGGGCCTGCTCGCCGGGATGCGAGTAGGGGGTCGCTGTCGACCAGTGGAGGCTCGCGGTGAATTTGTCCATGGCCAAGCCTGCCGAGGTCGGGAGGTTGTCCACCATGACGCCCAACAGTCCGCTGGCGGACGTCGGCATCGGTTGACCGCGCATGGCATCGGCCATTCCAGGACTGCAGTGCCAGAGTCGAGGATCGCCGTTCGTGAAGGGGATCGTGTCGTAGCGCACGCCGTACGCCCCGTATTGGTATTGGACCGTCCGCACGAGATCCGCCAGCGGTGGCGACGCGGACCAGACGTCCGCGCGCACGTGCCCGTACATGGCCTGGACGCCTGTGACCGCTGCTGCACCCACAACGCCCAGGGGGGCTCGCGGCCATCGGACGATCGCCACGACAGCCAGGATGAGGACCGCCGGCAGGACGTAGGCGGGGCGCAGGTTCACTGCCGCAGCCAGAAAGCCGCCGCCGAGAATCCACGACCACCATCGCACCTCGCACAGGAGTAACACCCCGACCGCAACGCATACAACGGCGGGCAGGTCCATCACGGGATACGGCGCGAATCCGGAGAGCGCAAGACCGGTGATCGCAGTCGACAGACCGACATGTGCGGGACCGATCGTCACGACACGCCGCAGGAGGGCCGGCACGACCACGGAGCCGAGGAGTGCGATGAGGAAGGAGTTCTGGATCAGCACTGCCCAGGTGGCGTCGACCGGACCGCTTCCCGCGAGCTCCGCGAGAAAGAAGGCCGGAACGTAGACGAGGGGTGTGAGGACACCCCGGGTGGCCAGGCCGCCATCGTCGTACACGTTGCCACCGCTCCCGACGGCGGTGGCGCCACTCCAGTACTGGTTGGCGTCGTAGACGAACGCGAGCGCGGGGTCTCGCAGAAGCACCATAGCGACCCAGGAAGTGACGAGGCAGGCGGCCATTGTCCTGTACGGCAACGGCCCGCGCGTTGCCGTAGGACGTGAATGCCTGACTCTCCTCACGTGACCACACTCTTGCCTTCAGGGTCCCGAGACCTACGCCGCACAGGGAGCAGCAGGGCGATCAACACCAGCAGCGCGCCGAGGGAGACAAGCCGTCCGGCGGTCCACCCGGAGGGTGCGAACGAGGCCACGACGCGGTGGTCGCCCGACTCGAGGAGGACGCCCAGCCGGTTGTAGTCGACCTGTTCCACCTCGACCGGCTCACCGTCGACCGAGACCGACCAACCCTCGTCGAAGGCTATTGGCAGCACCAGCCACATGGGGCCGTCGGTGTTGACGTCCACGCGTGCGGTGTTGCCGTCTCGTGAGGCCGAACGAACCTCGCCGGTAGACCCCGCCATCGGCGTGTCGGTGTCCGCGTCACGGGAGAGGACCACGGAGGCCGCCTCGTTCGCTTCGGAGCTCTCGAGCGCGCCTTGGCCCTGGGAGCGGAGCAGGTCCACCGCCTCGCCGTCGGAGCCGGCGACGACGGCGTTGGCCGTGAGGCGCGGCGCGGCCGTGCAGGCGTCGGGCATCCGGAGGACCTGACCGTCAGGGCCCGAGTAGACCTCGTCCAGCGCGCCGCGGTCGAGCCCACCCCAGTCCACCTCGATCTCCGGCGGGGTCGGCGGCAGGGCCAGCAGGTCCGTGCCCAGCCGGCACGCCAAGGCCCAGTCGATGGTGCCGGAGGTGAACACGGGGTGCGCGATGTCGGGAGCAGGCGCGTCTCCCAGCACCGCTGCGTCGTCCTCGCCGCCGACCAGGCGGAGCAGGTCGGACGTCGGCCCGGGCACCGCGCTGGCGTACCCACCCCACGTGTCGAGCCCGGGCACCAGCGCCGTGCCTCCGATGAGGATCAGGGCGCCTGCGGTCGGGGGATCGGTGTCGAACGTCGGCACGGTGGGGAGGACACGCAGCGGCCAGCCGGTCTCCGAGTCCTCCTCCTTGATCTCGCGGATCAGCGGCGTGCGCGGGAACTGCGGGTGGTCCTTGACCTCGATCTCGGGTGGCACGAGGCTCCGGGACACGGCGTGCGCGGGGACGAAGATCCCCGCGAGCAGGACCACGGCAGCCGCCGGTGCGACCCACACGGGGACGCCTCGGCGCAGCCGGCCGGTGAGAAGCTCCCACAGCCGGTCGGCACCCAGCCCGGCGAGGACGTACGTGCCGAGGAGCGCGAGGGGCAGGAGCCGGCCGTAGGGCCGGATGACGTCGAACCCCGGGAACAAGTGGTAGGCCATCCAGGCGCCCGGCACGCTCGACGCGATGAGCACAGGGACCGCGACGATCGCGCGCGCGCTCCACCCGCCGGGACCGCGTGCGAGGACCAGGCCGGCCACCGCGAGGACGACCACCACGGGGGTGATGTGCAGCATGACGAGGAGCTGTTCGGCTGTGGGCGGGGTGTCCGGGCGCTCCAGGATGCGGGTGTAGGCGTCCCAGGGGACCATCAGCGCGGCCGTCAGGGTCTCGAACGTGAACGGCTGCCGGCTGACGCGGAACAGGTTCACGAGGGTCGGCGCGAGCACGACGGCCGACAGGGCCAAGCCGAGGACGAGGAGGCCGGCGCCGGCGGCCGCCGACCGGCCGAGGGCTCGCCAGTCGGACCGGGACGCCACGAGTCGCGCCAGCAGCACGCCGACGACGTAGAAGCTGCAGGTGGCCGCTAGGATCACTGAGTAGGTGATGTTGCCCGCGACCATGCCGAGGGCGAGCACGCCTGCTGCGAGCGCCACGGCGGATCGTGAGGGTGAGCGCACGGCCCGGTCGGCCGCGGCCAGGGCGAGGGGGAGGGCCGCGAAGAACGGGGTCACCATCTCCAGCGGCGCCCAGCTCCAGACGTACGCGTTGGTCATCCAGCCCACGCCGGCCACGGTGGCGCCCACGTAGCCTGCGCCCCAGCGCCGGGCGAGCCAGTAGGCACCGGCGCCCGCGAGGGCCAGGTGGACGAAGATGAACACGTCGTGTGCCAGCCACGGCATAAAGAGCGCGCCGGGGATTGCCCGGCCGGGGTAGAGCGTCGCCGCCACGCCGTCGGTGGCCCACGGCACGCCGCCGCCGAAGCTGAGCGGATCCCACAGCGGGAGGTCACCGGAGCGCCACGTGCGCCTCGCGAGGACGGACCACGGGAAGGCGCTCTCTGCCTGATCCGACTGCGGCCACGTGTAGGCGAGCCCGCGAGGTCGGGCAGCCCAAGGGAACGTCGCGGTCTGGAACGACGGGACGACCGACGAGGTGCGCCCGGTGAGCGTCGGCCAGGCCATTGTCAGCAGGACGAGGCCGAACACCCCGAGCACCCCGCTCTGCTGCCAGGTCGGCCGGAGCCGGCCCGCCCAGGTGCGAAGTCTCACGTCGCGCTGATCTCCCTCAGGAAGGTCTCGTAGTCGCGGATGTAGTCGTGGTCCTCGTAGGGGCGCGAAGCGTAGACGAGCAGGACTGCGTCGTCGGAGTAGCGGTACTGGGTGCCCCAGATCATGGCCGGGACGTGCAGGCCGAGGTCGGGCCGGTCGAGCACGAGCTCGCGTCGATCGTGGCCGTTGTCGACGAGGGCGGTGACCGATCCGCGCAGGCAGACCAGCAGCTGCTCGCACTGGCGGTGGGCGTGCTCACCGCGCACGTCGCGGCTGGGCACGTCGTAGACGACGAAGGTGCGCTGCGGGACGAACGGGAGGTCAGAGGCATGGTCGACCGCGACCAGGCTGCCGCGCAGGTCGGTCGCGCGGGTCAAGGTGACCAGGCGCGCGCCGCCAGGCAGGTCGCCGGGGTCGGACGCCGGGCTCACGGGCGCGACGCTCGGCCGGTCCACTGAGCGGGTCGCCCCCGAGTAGCCGGTGATGCGTGCGGGGTTGCCAACGACGACGGCGTTGGGCGGCACGTCCTTCGTGACGACCGCGCCGGCGCCGACCATGGCGCGGCGGCCGATGGTCACACCCGGAAGGATCGTGGCGTTGGCTCCGACGGACGCGCCCGTTCCGACCACGGTCTGCGGGAAGGACTCGGGATACTCCCGGCTGCGGGGGAACAGGTCGTTGGTGAAGGTCGCGTTGGGACCGACGAACACGTCGTCCTCCAGCCGGACGCCGTCCCACAGCTGGACGCCGCACTTCACCGTGACGCGATCGCCGACGACCACGTCGTTCTCCACGAACACGCCGTCACAGATGTTGCAGTCGGCACCGATGACGGCGCCGGGGAGCACGTGGGCGAACGCCCAGACGCGGGTCCCCGCACCGACGTTGTCGCTCTCGCAGAGCGCGTTCGGGTGGACGAAGGGATCAGTCACCGGTCACCTCCAGGGCCGAAGACGTCGTGKCTCATCGCGATCGCGGTGGGCCTGCGCTTGCTGTTCTCGTAGGTGCGCCACACGTACGACCCGACCACACCGAGCCCGAGCAGCAGGCTGGTGGCGGACATCAGTGTGACGAGCATGAGTGCGGTGTAGCCGGGCACGACGATCAACCCCGCGATCCGGGCCACGATCGTCACCAGGGACACTGCCAGGGTGAGGACGGAGCCGACTGCGCCAACGGTCACGAGAAGCGTGATCGGCAGGTCGGAGAACGAATAGACGCTGTCGAGGAAGTAGCGGTACTTGCGTCGCAGCGACCACCCGCTCTTGCCACTCGTGCGCTCCTGGCGCTCGTAGGGGACCTCGACCCGACGGAAGCCGACCCAGTAGAGCAGGCCGACCAGGCTTGAGTGGGACTCGTCGAGGGCGACCAGGCGCTGGGCGACCGCGCGAGTGCAGCCGAAGATGTCGACCCCGCCCGGCGGGATCGCCCGGTGCACGGTGCGGCGGTAAAGCCCCCAGAAGGTGCGCGCGAGGAGGGAGCTGAGGAACGGGTCCTGGCGCTTCACCCGGGCGCCGACGGCGACGTCGGCGTCGCCCGCACGGAGGATCTTGAAGAAGTCCCGCACCAGGTCCGGTGGCTCCTGCAGGTCGGCTGCCATCGCGGCAAGGTAGTCGCCACGTCCGTGCGCGAGCCCTGTGCGAATGGCGGCGAAGCTGCCGAAGTTGCGGGAGTGCCCGATGAGCTGAGTGGCGATGCCGCAGGTGGGCAGGAGCTTGCGAAGGACATCAAAGGAGTTGTCGGGAGAGCCGTCGACCACGAAGACGGCCTCGAGCCCGCCGCCGAGCTCCTCGTCCATCGCCTCGAGCCGCTCCACCACGGCGGGGAGCGTGTCGGCGTTGCCGTAGACCGGCACGATGACCGAGTAGCGGACGTCCGAGGTGTCGTCGCCGGTCACTGCGTCGCTCACCATGCAGCGAGCACCTCGCACACGCGATCCACCTCGTCATCGGTGAGCTCGGGGAAGCACGGCACGGTCAGGATCCGCGAGCTCAGGTCCTCGGTGACCGCGAGGCTGCCGGCAACAACGTACGCAGCCTCGACCTCCTGGAGGTGGTCCGGCACGGGGTAGTGGATGTCGGTGCCGATGCCCGCCCCCTCGAGCGCGGCCCGCGCACTCTGGCGGTCGTCCACGACAAGCACGGCGAGGTGAGCGACGAACGAGGGGTCGTCCACGCCGAGGATGCGACCGGCGCCTATCGCCTCCGCGTATCGGCGGTACACCGCGCGGCGTCGCTCGTTGCCAGCTCCGAGCAGCGGAAGCCTGTGCCGGAGGATGGCTGCCTGCACCTCGTCGAGGCGGCTGTTGCGACCACCGGTGCGACCGATGCGGTACTTGCCGCCCCAGCCGTACTGGCGCAGCGACCGGACGGCCTCCGCGACCTCGGGGTCGCTTGTGCACACGGCGCCGCCGTCGCCGAGGGCGCCAAGATTCTTCGTCGGGTAGAAGCTGAAGGCGCCGGCGTCGGCGACAGAGCCGGAACGACGACCGTCGCGCTCGGCTCCGATCGACTGCGCGCAGTCCTCCAAGACCTTGACGCCGTGCTGGTGGCACAGAGCCACGATCCCGGCGACGTCGGCCATCGCGCCGTAGAGGTGCGTCACCACGACTGCCTTTACGTCCAGGTCCAGCGCGGCGCCGACGGTCCCGCGGGTCATCAGCGCCGTGTCGGCGTCGACGTCGACGTAGACCGGGACCGCGCCGATGCTCCTGATGGCCGTGGTGGAGTAGGCGCCGGCGTTGGCGACCGTGGCGACGCGGTCCCCCTCGCCGCAGCCGAGGGCGGTGAGGGCCAGCGTCAGAGCGTCGGTGCCGTTTGCCACCGAGATCGCGTGGGCAGCGCCGACGTAGGTCGCGAGCTCCTCCTCGAAGGCGCTGACCTGCGGCCCCAGGACGACCCATCCCGAGTCGAGCACCTCGGCCACGGCGGCGTCTATCTCCGGTCGCTGGCCGTCGATGGCGCGCGAGAGGTCGTTGACGGGCACGCGGTGAGGGGAAGACACCCGCCAGATTCAACCATGGCGCTGGGCCTGCTCAGGATTTGCCGCTGGTCGGCTCGAGCACTGGTCCGGCCGCCGTGCCGACCCGATCCGACCCGGCGACGGCGACAGAACCAGAAGGCTACCGACCACCGCGGCCGGCCTCAGCATCGGCCCGCCGGCGTCCCGAGCTGTGCGTCGTCCCACTGGCGACCTTGGCAGCGCGGCCTGGTCGGGACCGGTCGTGGCCTCCGGACAACCGGCGACGTCGCGGAGGTGAGGCCGCCTAGGTGGGGTGGCTGGTGCTGGCTGGACATGCTGCAACACTCCGGGCTCGCGAGCCCGCCAGCCCGTGATGGCCTCGACATTCTCGGTCTGCCGCATGTCTCATAGGGTCGGACCATGTCCTCTCAGCAGCAGGCAGGCGGTCGCGTCCTCGTCACGGGTGGCGCGGGCTTCATCGGTACGACGTTGGCGCGCGAGCTCGCGGACTCCGCTGAGCAGTGGGTCGTGCTCGACAACCTGCATCCGCAGGTGCACCCGGGCTCCGAGCCCCCGGCCGACCTCCCGGACGCCGTCGACCTTCGAGTCGGCGACGTCACCGTCGCGGAGCACCTCGACGCAGTCGTCGCTGACCTGCTGCCCGACACGGTCGTGCACCTCGCTGCCGAGACCGGCACGGCGCAGTCGCTCTCGGAGAGCACTCGCCACGGCATGGTCAACGTGGTCGGCACCACGCAGCTGCTCGACGCCCTCACCCGCGCCGGACACGTGCCGAGCCACGTCGTGCTGACCAGCTCCCGCGCGGTCTACGGCGAGGGCGTGTGGCGCAACCTCGACGGTTCGACCTTCCAGCCCGGACTACGCACCCACGCCCAGCTCGAGGCGCGCAAGTGGGACCACGGCGACGGAGCTGCCCACGTGCCCAACACGGTCGACGGGACGCACCCCAACCCGATCAACGTCTACGGCGCCACCAAGCTCGCGCAGGAGCAGATCCTGTCGGCGTGGACCGGCTCGCACGACACCCGGCTGTCGATCCTGCGGTTGCAGAACGTCTATGGGCCGCGTCAGTCGTTGACGAACCCGTACACCGGGATCGTCTCGCTCTTCTCGCGGTTGGCCCGCGACGGACAGTCGATCCCGCTCTACGAGGACGGTGACATCACCCGCGACTTCGTCTACATCGACGACGTCGTGAGCGCCCTCGTGGCCGCGATCGCCCACAAGCCCGCCGACCACGTGCGCACGGCCGACATCGGCAGCGGCGTCCGCACCACGATCGGAGACCTCGCCCGCGAGATCGCGGCGTACCACTCCGCACCCGAGCCGCACGTCACCGGCCAGTACCGCGACGGCGATGTCCGCCACGCCTCCTGTGACGTGGAGGTCACCCTCCGCAAGCTGGGTTGGCAGCCACGCGTCGGCCTTCGCGACGGCGTCGCAGGGCTGCAGGAGTGGATCGCGACCCAGCTGGACTGAGACGCCGTGGGGGTGACGCCGGGCGCAGTCATAGGGTGCTGCGCATGACCCAGACCCCAGCCGTCCGAGACCTCCTGGAGCAGATCCAGGGGCACGGGGCGTGGGCGGTCATCCGGCGCAAGGCGTCCCCGACGGCGGGCCTGATCGGCGGCACGCCGCACGAGGTCGCGAGCCTGCTCGACATCCCGCTCGAGAGCGGTGCACCGGAGCCGGGCCGGAGCGCGGACCGGCTGGTCGCCGTGCCGTTCCGGCAGGTGCACGAGCGTGGCTTCGCCGCCATCGACGACGGCGCCCCGTTGACGGTCGTCGACATCGAGGCCGAGCACGAGGTGTCGGTCGACGACCTGCTCGCGGCGCTGCCCGACGCGCCGATCGAGTTCGCCGACCGCGGTGGGTTCGCCACCAGCGACGAGGACTACGGCAAGGTCGTCGAGGCGATCATCCGCGACGAGATCGGCCAGGGCGAAGGGGCCAACCTCGTCATCGGCCGCCACTACCGCGCCGTCGTCGCCGACTGGGACGCCGCGAAGGCGCTGACGGTGCTGCGTCGTCTGATGGAGCGCGAGCGCGGCGCCTACTGGACCTTCTGCTTCTTCACCGGTGAGCGGTTCCTCATCGGTGCCAGCCCGGAGCGCCACGTCTCGGTCCGCAAGGGCGACGTACGGATGAACCCGATCTCCGGGACGTTCCGGGTGGCGGACAAGGCGGGTCTCGATACGCCGTCGCTCGTCCCTCGCGACGGCTACTCGACCACCGAAAGGCTGAAGGAGCGGCTGCTCGACTTCCTCGCCGACGAGAAGGAGGTCTTCGAGCTCTTCATGGTGGTCGACGAGGAGCTCAAGATGATGTGCGACATCTGCCACGAGGGTGGCCAGGTGCTCGGACCGTTCCTCAAGCCGATGACGCACCTGATCCACACGGAGTACCTCCTCGCCGGCCGCTCCGACCGCGACCACCGCGAGATCCTGCGCGACACGATGTACGCCGCGACGGTGACGGGCGCACCCGTCGAGAACGCCTGCCGGCTGATCGCCGACTACGAGCCCGAGGGCCGCGGCTACTACGGCGCCGCGCTCGCCCTCTTCGGCCGCTCGCCCGACGGCACCCCCACGATGGACAGCCCGATCCTGATCCGCACCGCCGACGTCTCGCCCGCGGGCGAGCTCAAGGTGACGGCCGGCGCGACGCTGGTGCGCGACTCCGACGCCGCCTACGAGGTGGCCGAGACGCGGGCCAAGGCCGGTGGCATCCTCAGCGCCTTCGGCCTGGCACCGGCGGCGACCTCCGACGGCACCGACATCGCCGAGCTGGCGCGCGACGAGGACGTCGTGCTCGCCCTCGGCACCCGCAACCAGCGGCTGTCCCGCTTCTGGCTGACCGACCAGGCCGGCGAGCCGGCCGACCCGGGGCTGGCCGGGAAGTCGGTGGTGATCCTCCACGGTGAGGACGACTTCGTGAACATGCTCGTCCACGTGCTCGGGGTCTTCGGGATGACCGCCCGCGTCGTGCGGCACGAGGACTACGCGGCCGGGGCCTTCGACGGCGCCGACCTGGTCATCGTCGGGCCCGGACCGGGCGACCCGCGCGAGGGCGACCACCCCAAGATCGCGTCGTTCCGCCGCGCCGTCGACGACCTGCTCGCCTCGCAGCAGCCGTTCCTCGCCGTGTGCCTGGGCCACCAGACGCTCTGCCAGCGCCTCGGCCTCGACCTCGGCTACAAGGACGTGGTCTTCCAGGGCACCCAGTCGCCGGTCCGGCTCGACGGCCGCACCGAGCGCGTGGGCTTCTACAACACCTTCGTCGGCCGGGTCCCCGACGGCGCGGGGCTGCCGGACGGCGTACGTGTCGAGGCAGACGAGGCCACCGGCGACATCCACGCGATCGTCGGGCCGCACTACCGCGGCATCCAGTTCCACGCCGAGTCGATCCTCACCGAGAACGGCTACGACCTGCTCCACTCGGCGGTGCGCGACCTCCTCGTCTGAGCACGTCGGCTAAAGTCGAGCGAACGTGTAGACATTAATTCGGCGTGGCAGGCAACGAATCGGTGACGTGCGACGTCACCCTTGTAGCCGGCTCGGGACACGACGGGGGAGCAGTGGGGATCTTCAAGGGAGCGTGGGCAGGCGTGTGCCTGTTCGCGCTGATGGCATGCGGTGCGACCGGGGGCACGGGCAGGTCCGCGCCTGACGACACCGCGCCGCAGCGCGTGACGAGCAGTGCGTCGGAGGCGGCCGAGCTCGCGCCGGCGGCGTCACGGGCAGCGCAGCCCAACATCGTCGTGGTGATGCTCGACGACTTCTCGATGGACCTCGTGCAGACGATGCGCTCGGTGCAGCAGATGCGGAAGGCCGGCGCGAGCTATCCGCACTCGTTCGTCACCGACTCCCTGTGCTGTGTGTCGCGGTCGAGCTTCTTCACCGGCCAGTACCCGCACCAGACCGGCGTCCGCACCAACACGTCCAACAAGGGCACGTCGAAGCTCGGCGGCTGGCCCGCCTACGACACCCACGGCAACCCCGAGCGCGCGTTCAACGTGCGGCTCCAGGAGGCCGGCTACAACACCGGGTTCGTCGGCAAGTTCCTCAACGAGTACGAGTGGTCGCCGGGCCGGGCCCTCCCGCCGGTCGTGCCGGGCTGGACGACCTTCAACACCGTCTTCGGCTCCGCCTACGACGGCTGGGACTTCGCCAGCACGTCCCTCGTCGACCAGCGCCTGCGCCTGGTGCAGCACCCCGCACCCCCGGCGAGCGCGAGCAACTCGGTCAAGGACAAGGCCTACGCCGGCGCGGTGATCGGCGACATGGCGATGGACTTCGTCACCGCCAACGAGGCCGCGGGCGCGCCGTACTTCCTCGAGGTGGCGCTCTACGCGCCGCACAACCGCACCAACCCCGAGGGCCACTACGCGGGCGACCCGCTCTTCCCGCCGATGTTCCGCGACCGCACCGGCAAGCGCAGCTGCGGCCGCGTCGCCTGCGGCAAGCTGACCGTCGACGACCTGCCCGGCTTCGCCGACCAGCGCAAGGACAACCGCCCTCGCCTGGCCAACGGCAAGCGGGCCCGGGCGTGGAACACCACCCGCACGCTGCCCTCCGCGGCCGCCGTCCGCGACCTCCGCGACCGCGCGCGGATGGCGCAGTCGGCCGACCGGCTGGTGAAGCGGATCCTCTCCTCCGTCGGCCCGAACACCTACGTCGTGCTCACCTCCGACAACGGGTTCCACCTCGGCCAGAACGGCATGGGTCGCGGCAAGGGGACGCCGTACGACACCGACGTCCGCGTCCCGCTGCTCGTCACCGGGCCGGGCGTCGTGCCCGGCACGCGCAAGGAGGTCACCAGCAACATCGACCTCGCCCCGACCTTCGAGGAGCTCGCCGGGCTCGCACCCGCGCCCTACCGCAGCGGCCTCTCGCTCGTCCCGACCCTGGCCGACCCGAAGCTGGTGCGGCAGTCCCACGCCTTCCTCGAGCACACCCAGCAGACGCTGACGGGCAACGACCCCGACGCGGCGTTCAGCGGCTCGGAGCTCGACCGGATCCCGTCCTACACCGCGGTGCGGAGCCGCACGGCGCTGCTCGCGAGGTTCGACCTCGACCCGCGGCCCGGCAAGGTCACGTGGGGTTACGAGTACTACAGCTACAAGCGCGACAAGTTCGAGCGGCGCAACACCTTCGCCACCAAGAAGCGGGCCCCCGAGGTCGCGGCGCTGATGGCGAAGCTCACCGCCTTCGACGGCTGCCAGGAGGTCGGCGACCAGCCGGTGTCGGAGGCGTGCCGCGTCCTACGGCAGTAGCGCCCGCTGCCACTACTGTCGCAGCGTGCACCCGGACGTGATCGTGGTCGACCACCACGACTCCTACACGTGGAACCTGGTGCACCTGGTGGCCCGGGTGACCGGCGTGCTGCCGCGGGTGGTGCAGCACGACGAGGTCACCGCCGACGAGGTGCTCGCCCACTCGCACGTCGTGCTGTCGCCTGGCCCCGGCCACCCGTCGTCGCCGACGGACTTCGCGGTGGGCCCGGAGGTGCTGCGGGCCGGCACCCGCCCCGTGCTCGGCGTCTGCCTGGGCATGCAGGGACTGGTGACGGCGTACGGCGGCACGGTGCGGCGGCTGCCCCCGGCGCACGGCGACGTCGCGACGGTCCGGCACGACGGCGCGGGTGTCTTCTCCGGGCTGCCGCAGGACTTCGCCGCCGTCCGCTACCACTCGCTCGGCGCCGTCTCGCTGCCCGACGTCCTCGTCGCGACCGCGTGGAGCGAGGACGGTGTCGTGATGGGCGTGCGCCACGTCTCGCTGCCGCTCGAGGGCGTGCAGTTCCACCCCGAGTCCGTCCTGTCGCAGCACGGCGAGGACCTCGTCAGGAACTTCCTCCGATGACCGATCCTGTCTCGTTCTTCCGCTCCGTCGCGGAGCGGCACGCTCGCTGCTTCTGGCTCGACGGCGGCGGCGCGCGCGCGTGGTCGGGCCGGCGCTCGATCATCGGCTGGCTCGACGAGGACGACGAGTCCCTGTCGTGGTCGGCCGCCCGCCGCGAGGTCACCCTGCACACCGCCGGGTTTGCGACCGTCGTCGGTGACGACGTCTTCGCCGTGCTCGAGCACCGGATCGCGGCGGGGGAGCAGTGGTTCGGCTACCTCGGCTACGCCTCGCGCACCGACCTCCCCGCCGCCCCTGACCCGACCCTCCCCGACGCCGTGTGGATGCGGCCGCGCGCGGTGCGGGTGTTCGAGCACGAGGTCGGTCCGGCGTCCCAGCGATCCCCGGTCGACCGGGGATCGCTGAGCTTGTCAGGCCGTGCACGGGCCGACAACGTGCAGGAAGGGCCGACAACCCCCTACGTCGACGCGTTCGCGCGCGTCCAGGAGCACCTGCACGCCGGCAACTCCTACGAGGTCAACCTCACCCACCGCCTGTCCCGCGGGTCCGACCTCGACCCGGTGACGGCATACCTCCGGCTCCGCGAGCTCAACCCGGCGCCGTACAGCGGCTTCCTCCAGCACGACGTCGACGGCGCGCGCGCCTGGCTGCTGTCGAGCTCGCCGGAGAGGTATGCCCTCGTCACCGCCGACCGGCACCTGGAGACCAAGCCGATCAAGGGCACCACCCCGCGCGGCGCGACCGTCGAGGAGGACGAGCACCACCGCGAGCGGCTCGCGCGCGACCCGAAGACGCGCGCGGAGAACCTGATGATCGTCGACCTGCTCCGCAACGACCTGTCGGTGGTGTGCGAGGTCGGGTCGGTCGAGGTGCCGGTCCTGATGGAGGTCGAGTCCTACGAGTCGGTCCACCAGCTCGTGTCGACGGTCCGCGGGCGGCTGCGCGACGACGTCTCGACGGTCGCCGCCCTGCGCGCGCTCTTCCCGGCCGGCTCCATGACGGGCGCGCCCAAGCTGCGCACCATGGAGATCGTCGAGGAGGTCGAGTCGAGCCCGCGCGGGGCGTACGCCGGCGCGTTCGGCTGGATCAGCGGCGACGGCCCGGCCGACCTCGGCGTCGTGATCCGGTCGCTGATGACAGACGGCAGCGGCACCTGGACCCTCGGCACCGGCGGCGGCATCACCGTGAAGTCCGACGTCGCCGAGGAGTGGGCCGAGTCGGAGTGGAAGGCCGAGCGGCTGCTGCGCGTCTTCGACTAACCCGGCGCCACAGCGGCGACGCCGGGCAGCCACAGCGCGAAGCGCGCTCCGCCGCCGGGGGCCTCGGTCACCTGGAGCTGGCCGCCGTGGCGGTCGATCACCTGGCGCACGATGGCCAGGCCGAGGCCGGAGCCGGGCATCGCCCGCGACTCCTCGGCCCGGTAGAAGCGCTCGAAGACGTGCGGCCGGTCGGCCTCGGCGACACCCGTGCCCTGGTCGTCGACGGTGAGCACACCATCGGTCAGCCGCACGAAGACGGTGCCCTCGGGCGGGCTCCACTTGGCGGCGTTGTCGAGCAGGTTGGTGACCGCTCGCTCGAGGCTGTTGGTGTCGCCGACGACTCGCCACGGGTCGAGGTCGACGTCGAAGGACACACCCTGAGCGCGACGGCGTACGCGCGTCACGGCCCGCTCGACGACGTCGGCGAGGTCCACCTCGGCGACCACCCGGGTCGTCGGTTCGTCGCGTGCGAGCTCGACCAGGTCGCCGACGAGCGCGCTGAGCTCCTCGATCTGGCCGCGGACGTCGTCGAGCAGCTCGAGCCGGGCGCCGGCCGGGAGTGCCGTGTTGCCCTCGGCCTGGCGGAGCAGGTCGAGGTTGGTGCGCAGCGACGTGAGCGGCGTACGGAGCTCGTGGCTGGCGTCGGCGACGAGCCGGCGCTGGCGGTCGCGGGAGGCGCCGAGGGCGAGCAGCATCTGGTTGAACGCGGTGGCGAGGCGGGCGACCTCGTCGTCACCCTCCACGCGCAACGGTCTCAGGTCCTCGGTCATCGCGATGTGCTCGACCCTGGAGGTGAGCCGGCGCAGGGGCCGCAGCCCGTTGCGGGCCACCAGCCAGCCGGCGAGCAGCGCCGCCAGCACGCCGAGCGCGCCGAAGACGAACAGCACCCCGCCGAGCTTCTCCAGCGTCCGGTCGTTGGGGGCCAGCGGCTGGGCGAGGATCAGGGCGGCGCCGTTGTTGGCCTGCACGGTCGCGACGCGGAACCGCTCACCCTCCCTCGTCACCAGGGTGCGCACCGCGGACTCGCGCTGGCCGGTCGCGACCTCGTACTCCGGGCGGCCGAGCGTGAAGTCGGGCACGTCGTCGCCGGTGACCGCCTGCCCCTCGGCGGTGATGAAGATGATCCGGACGTCAGCAGCGCCCAGCACCCAGCCGGGAACCCCGCCCGCGGTGATCTTCGACAGGGTGGTGAAGGCGGTCGCCTTGTGCGCGCGGTTGAGCAGCGACTGGTCGAGCGAGCTCATCATCTGCTGGCGCATCACCACGAAGGCCGTGAACGCCATGACGGCGATCGAGAGGCCGACCGCCACCGTGGTGAGCACGGCGACGCGTGACGCGAGCGACCTGCGGTAGTGCCAGCGCCCGTCGGGCCAGGCGGTGGCGGCGTTCATGCGGGGTCCCCGCGACGTTGTTCGGGGGAGCGCAGCGGAGGAGAAGAACGCCGTGGGGTGCTCATGCGGGGTCCCCGCGACGTTGTTCGGGGGAGCGCAGCGGAGGAGAAGAACGCCGTGGGGTGCTCATGATTCCTTCAGCACGTAGCCGACGCCGCGCACCGTCTGGATCAGCCGCGACTCGCCCTCGGCCTCGGTCTTGCGGCGCAGGTAGCCGACGTAGACCTCCAGCGAGTTGGCGCTGGTGGGGAAGTCGTAGCCCCAGACCTCCTCGAGGATGAACGAGCGGTCGAGCACCCGGCGCGGACGACGCAGGAACATCTCCAGCAGGGTGAACTCGGTGCGGGTCAGCTCGATCGGCCGACCACCGCGCGCCACGTCACGGCTCGCGACGTCCATGGTGAGGTCGGAGAAGGTGAGCACCTCGTTCTCCCCGTCGCCGTCGGGCACGACGCGGCGCAGCAGCGCCCGCAGGCGAGCCAGCAGCTCCTCCAGGGCGAACGGCTTGGTGAGGTAGTCGTCGGCCCCGGCGTCGAGGCCCTCGACCCGGTCGCCCACCGCGTCGCGCGCGGTCAGGACCAGGATCGGTACGTCGTTGCCGGCTGCCCGCAGCGCGCGCGTCGTCTCGATCCCGTCGAGGCGCGGCATCATCACGTCGACCACCACGACGTCGGGGTGCTGCGCTCCGACCGCCACGAGGCCCTCGGCGCCGTCGGCGGCCAGCACGACCTCGTAGCCGTTGAACTCCAGCGACCGGCGCAGGGAGTCGCGCACAGCGCGGTCGTCGTCGACGACCAGCACCCGGGGCCTGGACTCACTCACAGGCCAAGGATGCCACCAGCTCCTGAGGCGATCCTGAACGTCGAGTGCGCAGCTCTGCGGCGACCACTACCGCGAGCGCACTCGACCGCGGCGGGCCGGGCTCAGGCGTAGCGGGCTGCGACACTCCCGGCGCGGGCGCCGTAGCCACCGCCGAACATGCACGCGTGGACGAGCAGCGGGAAGAGCTGGTGGATCCCGAGGCGGTCCTCCCAGCCCTCGGCGAGCGGCTGCGCCTCGTCGTACGCCGCCATCACCCGCGGCAGGTGCGTGAGGCCGAACAGGTGCAGCATCGCCAGGTCGAGCTCGCGGTGGCCGCCGTGGGCCGCGGGGTCGATGACGTGGATGGCGAGGTCCTGGCCCCAGAGGCAGTTGCCGTTCCAGAGGTCGCCGTGGAGGCGGGCGGGCGCCTCGTCGGGGAGCAGGCCGGTCAGCTTGCCGACCACCGCCTCGACGGCGGCCGCGTCGGTGTCCGAGATCGACCCGCGGTCGCGGGCCAGCTTGAGGTAGGGCAGCACGCGGCGCACGGCGTAGAACTCCGGCCACGAGTCGGCGGTCTTGTTGGGCAGCGGCAGCCGCCCGATGAAGCCGTCGTGGTCGAGCCCCCACCCGTCCGCGCCCGCGGCGTGGGTGGCGGCCAGCTGCTGGCCGAAGGACACGGCGGCCTCGACGGGCGTCTTCGAGCTCCGCTCGACCCACTCGACCACCACGCAGTCGCTGGCGGCGGCGAGCACCTCGGGCACCGGGACGCCGCCCTCGACCTCGGCGAGCCACCGCAGCCCGGCGGCCTCCGCCTCGAAGAAGCCCTCCGGTGCGTGGGGCAGCGTCTTCATGAGCGCGGTCTGCCCGCTGGACAGCCGCAGCCGCGTGGCCGTGGCGATGTCGCCGCCCGCCACCGGCGAGGTCGCGACCACGGCCGTGCCGAGGAGCTCCTCGGCACGCCTGGCGACCAACGGCTGGCGAGCCATCAGGCTCGGCCCCCGCCCGCCCGGTCGCTCGTGTGGCTCTCGATCGCCGCCTGCAGGGCCGCGACGATTCCGTCGCTCGTGCGCTCGACCATTGCCAGCACCTCCTCGAACCCGTCGTCCCCACCGTAGTACGGGTCCGGGACGGCGCCACCCGGATCCACCGGATCGAAGTCGCGGAACATGCCGACTCGCTCGGTGCGTCCGCCGACGTCGGCCAGGTTGGCCTCGTCCATCACGAGCACGAGGTCGTACGCCTCGGGCCAGGTCGCGTCGTACTGCCGGGCGCGGTGCCGGCTCGCGTCGTAGCCGGCGGTGGTCAGCGTGGCCGCGGCGCGCGGGTCCATGGGGTTGCCGACGTGCCAGCCGCCCGTGCCGGACGAGGCCACCTCGACTCGGTCGGCGAGGCCGGCGTCGGCGAGCCGGCTCTCCAGCACGACGTGGGCCATGGGCGAGCGGCAGATGTTGCCGAGGCAGACGAGGGCGATCCGGTAGGGACCCTCGGAGCGCTGCGGGGGGACGGCCGGCATCAGCCGCGGAACGGGATCGCGACGCGGACGCCCCAGCCGACGATCGTGATGATGATCGAGCCGAGGAGCGCGTTCCAGAAGCCGTCGACGTGGAAGCCGAGGTCGAAGATGCCGGCCAGCCAGGCGGTGAACAGCAGCATCGCCGCGTTGATCACCAGCAGCAGGAAGCCCAGGGTCAGGATGATGAACGGCAGCGACAACAGCTTGACGACGGGCTCGACGAAGGTAGACACCAGGCCGAGGATGAGTGCCACGGCCAGCACCTCGAGCCACTTGTCCTGGAGCTCGGCACTGCCGCTCGTCGCGCCCTCGAACCAGATGCCGTCCAGCAGCCAGGCCGCGACGGCAAGGCCCGCTGCGTACGTGAGCAGCCACATCAGGAACCTCATATGACGACCCTAGCGGCCGGGGCCCGGCGGTTACGGTGTGCCGCGTGGTCACGATCGGAGGCACGGGCGTCATGGTGCTCGGCGCCCTCGCGGCGGCCGTCATCGCGGCGTTCCTCGCGACGGCGTTGCGCCCCCGGCTCGGCACCGCGTCCGCGGTCTCGGTCGCCGGCCTGCTGTGGTCGCTCGTCGCGATCGCGCTCGTGACCCTCGTGCCGACGCGCCCCGACGTCGGCATCGTGCCGGCCGAGAGCCGCAGCGAGGCGTGCTCGTGGGACTACGGCGGCCCGTCGGGCGCGGCGTTCGAGGTCCTCGGGTTCGACCAGCGGACGCTCAACGTGCTGCTCTTCGTGCCGGCCGGGATCTTCCTCGTGCTGGCCGTCGGTCGCTGGTGGTCGGGCGTCGTGCTCGGCCCCGTCGGCCTCGTCGCCCTGGCGGCGTACAGCCTCGCGATCGAGCTCACCCAGCTGCAGCTCGCCCGCCTCGACCGTGCGTGCGACGTCACCGACGTGGTCGACAACGTGCTCGGCGCGGGCATCGGTTTCGCGATCGGCCTGCTGCTGCTCCCGGTCGTCCGGCCGTGGCGGAGCCGGCAGCGACCGGAGCAGCCCGTCGCTCACTAGGGTGCGGGTCATGCCCTCCACCCCTGCGTCCCCGCAGCCCCGGCCCAACGTGCTCGCCATCCCTGCGTACGTCGCCGGCAAGCCGCCCGTCGCCCGACCCGGGCTGACGTCGTACAAGCTCTCCTCCAACGAGAACCCCTACCCGCCGCTGCCGGGCGTGCTCGACGCCGCCCGCGAGGCGGCGGCGGAGATGAACCGCTACCCCGACATGGGCAGCGCCGCGCTCTACGCCGCCCTGGCCGACACGATGGGCGTGCCGGCCGACGACGTCGCCGCCGCGACCGGCTCGGTCGCGCTGATCTACCAGCTCGTCAACGCCTTCTGCGAGCCCGGCGACGAGGTCGTCTACGCCTGGCGCTCCTTCGAGGCCTACCCGATCGCGGTCACCGCCGGCGGGGCGCGCAGCGTGCAGGTGCCGGTCACGGCCGACGGCCGCCACGACCTCGACGCGATGGCTGCTGCGGTCACCGACCGCACCAAGGTCGTCATCGTCTGCACGCCCAACAACCCGACCGGCCCGGCCGTCACGCAGTCCGAGCTCGACGCGTTCATCGCGAAGGTGCCCTCGCACGTGGTGGTCGTGGTCGACGAGGCCTACCTCGAGTTCGTCCGGATGGACGACGCCATCGACGGGATCGCCACCTACCGCCGCCACGGCAACGTCGTGCTGACGCGCACCTTCTCCAAGGCCTACGGCCTCGCCGGCTTCCGGGTCGGGTACGCCGTCGCTCCCGCACCGCTCGCGGCCGCCCTCCGGGCCGTCTCGCTGCCGTTCGGCGTCAGCCACGTCGCGCAGGCCGCGGCGATCGCCTCCCTCGAGGCCCAGGCCGAGCTGTTCGTCCGGGTCGAGGACCTCGTCGCGCGCCGTGCCGACCTGGTCGCCCGGCTGCGCGAGGTCGGCTGGGACCTGCCCGACGCGCAGGGCAACTTCGTGTGGTTCCCGCTGGGCGACCGCGCGCTCGACTTCGCCGCCGCCTGCGGCGAGGTGGGGATCTCGGTCCGCCCGTTCGCCGGCGACGGCGTCCGCGTGAGCATCGGCGAGGCCGAGGCCTTCGACCGCGTCGTCGAGGTGGCCGCCCGCTTCGCCGACTGACCCTTCCTCCTTCAGCGATCCCCGGCTGGCCGGGGATCGCTGAGGTTGTCAGGCCGTGCACGGGCCGACAACCTCAGGGAGAGCCTGACAACCCTGTGGCCCGCGGACCCCGGCTGACCGCCGGCAGCGCGGCCGCTCACACCCGGTGGGCTACCCCGAGAGGCGGGCGACCAGGCACGGACCGCCTTCGTAGATCCCGCCGTCGATGTCGAGCGCGAGGCCGTCGGCGTAGAGCCGCGGCTCGGAGTAGGAGTCGACGGGGACGCCGAAGAGGTCGCCGATGATGCTGTGGCCGTGGACGACGCGCTGCCCGCCGAGCGCGTCGAGGAGCGTCCGCGCGGCCGCGGGACCGGACGGTCCAGCGTACTCGTGGCGCCGGCCGAGGCCGACCAGCACGTCGAACCACGCCACCGGGTCGTCCCCGGCGAGGACCTCGCGCACGGTCCGGTTGACGTCGTCGACGGTGTCGCCCCACTCGAGGTAGGCCAGCGTGTCGGAGTGCATGAGGAGGTGGTCGGCGTCGAGGCCGACCGCCGGGAGCCCGGCCAGCCAGGTGAAGAGCTCGGCGTCGATGCCGTCCTGGTCGGAGGCGAGCCCGCCGTTGCGGGCCCAGATCGACTCGAAGGTCCGCACGACCCCGCGGTGGACCACCTCGGTGCCGCCGAACAGCCGGGTGCCCAGGGCGATGACCTCGTGGTTGCCGAGCAGCGGGTGCACCGATCCGCCGGCCGCCGCGGCCTCGTCGACGAGCCGGCGTACGAGTGCGATCACGCCGAGCCCGTCCGGACCCCGGTCGAGGAGGTCGCCGAGGACCCACAACCTCGAGCTGCCGCCGCACCAGCGGAACTCCTCGTCGAGGAGGCCGGCCCGCTGCAGCGCGGCGGTCAGCTCGGTCAGGTGGCCGTGGGAGTCGCTGGTGGCGAAGGTCGCACTCACACCCACGAAGGTATGTCCTCGGCCGGACGCGGGTATGGTTGAAGTGTGAACGACACGGCGACGTACACGACCAAGGGCAAGCCCTTCGAGCGCGACATGTCCTACCTCCCCGACCGCGTGCTGGCGGGGGATCGGTCGGCTGACCCGCTCGACGACGAGTTCCCGAGCGGGTCGAAGGACAGCCCGCGCGACGTGCCGGTCTGGGACGTCGAGCCCGGCCGCTACCGGCTGATCGCGGCCCGTGCCTGCCCGTGGGCGCACCGCTCGATCATCGTCCGCACGCTGCTCGGCCTCGAGGACGTCATCTCCTGGGGCGCGCCCGGCCCGACGCACGACGCCCGCAGCTGGACCTTCGACCTCGACGAGGGCGGCCGTGACCCGGTGCTCGGCATCGAGCGCCTGCAGGAGGCCTACTTCGCGCGCCAGGCCGACTACCCGCGCGGCATCACCGTGCCGGCGCTCGTCGAGGTCTCGTCGGGCCAGGTCGTGACCAACGACTTCCCGCAGATCACCCACGACCTCTCCTTCGAGTGGCGCGAGCACCAGCGTCCCGACGCCCCCGACCTGTGGCCCGCCGAACTCCGCGAGGAGATGGAGTCGGTGATGAAGCGCGTCTTCACCGAGGTCAACAACGGCGTCTACCGATGCGGCTTCGCCGGGTCGCAGGAGGCCTACGAGGACGCGTACGACCGTCTGTTCACGACGCTCGACTGGCTCGAGGACCGGCTTGCCGACCGGCGCTACCTGATGGGCGACGCGATCACCGAGGCCGACGTCCGGCTCTTCACCACGCTGGTGCGCTTCGACGCGGTCTACCACGGGCACTTCAAGTGCAACCGCAACAAGCTCACCGAGATGCCGAACCTCTGGGGCTACGCCCGCGACCTCTTCCAGACGCCGGGCTTCGCCGACGAGGTCGACTTCGACCAGATCAAGAAGCACTACTACGTCGTCCACACCGACATCAACCCGACGCAGATCGTCCCCGTCGGCCCCGACGAGTCGGGCTGGCGCACCCCGCACGGTCGCGGCTGACGCCTGCCCCACCTCGGGCACGTGGTCTGGTCCGGACCGCCCCTATCCGGACGGCTTTACCAACGTTCGGTCAAGCCCCTCCGCAGGAAGCCCGCTGCCTCCTCGCGGTGGATTCCCGTCGTGTTCCGCTGACGCCAGTCTTCTGCCCTGAACACACACGCCGTGCCACTTGGGGCCGCACGGCGACCACGGTCGGCAGCGCTGGGGGGCGTCGGTCACCGAAGAGCTTCAGTGGGGACCACTCGCGCCAGGGGGCGGGCAATGCATCGCGTACGAACGACGACGACACTGTGGGGACGGCGGGCCAGGGGCGTCCATGCCGCTGAACGGCACGGAGGTCCTGGACGGCTCAGGAGGACGATCGCGCTCCTCCTGCTCGTCCCGACCGTCGCGGTGCAGGCCGCGACCACGACGTCGGCCGGGGCGGGCGTCACGGCCGGCTTCGAGATCGACGGCAACACCTCCGTCGAGGGCGGCGGCACGGACTGGACCAGCCCGGGGATCGCGCCTCCGACGACCGACCCCGTGAAGACCGCCGACGACAGCAACTTCACCGGTGGCTCGAAGGAGTTCCAGAACCCGAGCGACTGGACGGAGGGCACCGGAACCTCCACCGACCAGGGCGACATCTCCGACGTCTACTCGCACTTCACCACCGGGTCCTCGAGCTGGGCGTTCCTGGGGTTCAGGCGCATCGCCCAGAGCGGGACGATGACCTTCATGGCCGAGCTCAACCAGAAGGCCAACCTCCCCAAGGAGGCCGGCGACTCCGTCCAGTTCCGGCCGGACCGCAGCGTCAACGACCTCCTCCTGCGCTTCGAGCAGGACGGGAACGGCAGCTTCGCCCTCACCACCGCCTACAAGTGGACCCAGTCCGCGAGCGGGACCTTCGTCTCGGGGTGCTTCGCCGTTCCCGGCTACGCGACGCCGTCCGCATGGTGCTCCACGCCGACCGCCGGCGCGGGCTTCGACGGCGCGACCGGTGAGGGCAAGCTCTTCGCCGAGGCCGCGGTCAACCTGAGCTCCTTCGACACGGTCGGCGACTGCCGCGGTGCCTACGGCGTGATGAACGTCCGCTCGTTCGCCGGCAACTCGGCGTCCTCGTCGCTGCTCGACTTCGTCGGCGGCATCGGCATCTCGGTGCCGCCCACCTGCGGCAAGCTCGTCATCGAGAAGCGCGACCAGTTCCAGCGGCTCGTCCCGGGCGCCACGTTCCGGGTCACCGGGAACCCGGTCCCGGGTGCGACCGGCGCGGCGGCGGCTGAGCTCGTCGTCAAGGACGGCGGCACGCCCGGCGTGGACACCGTCGCCGACGGCGTCGTGACCATCGACCCCGCCAAGCCCGGCACCTACACGGTCGAGGAGATCGCCACGCCCGCCGGCTACGCGCCCGACACGACCGTCCACACGGGCGTGGTCGTCGGGAGCAGCGGCACGAGCGTGGCCACGGTGGAGTTCACCAACAAGCTGTTCTTCAGGCCCCTCGCGGTGGCCAACCAGGCGTCCGGCTCCTACGGCGTCGCCTATGACTGGCGGGTCCACAAGACCGTCGTCGGGGACGCGACGAAGACGATCGAGGAGGGCGCGACCACCACGTTCCAGTACCGCGTGGAGCTCGAGGCCCTGCCCGAGGGGCCGGCCACGGGCAAGGAGGTGCACGGCTCGGTGACGGTGACCAACCCCAACCCGGCCGCCACGCACCCGAGCATGCGCGCCACGATCGGCATCGCCGGCGACCTCGCGTGCCACTTCCTGCCGAGCAACGCCGCCGTCGACGTCGACCCGGGCACCACGGGGGTCCAGGTGGACGTCGGCGCCGGCGCCACGTCGTACGACTACGCGTGCGACCCCGGCGCGGGTGCGCTCGTCGGCGGTACGACGACCGCGACGGCCAGCTGGGACCAGTCGACGTACCCGCAGAAGGACGTCCACCCCGGCAGCGTCTCGGCAGGGGCGACGTACGCCATCACGGTGCAGCCCAGGATCGACGAGCACGCCACGGTGACGGACTCGTTCGACGGCGGGGCCCCGGTCCCGATCGGTCTGCCGACCTACGCCTGGACCGACGTCTGGAACGCACCCGACCACCGCGTGGTCGTCGCCACCTACGCCAGCCCCGCGGTGGGCGGGACGGCCGGCGCGTGCCGCAGCTACGACAACGTCGCGCGGGTCGACGAGAGCGACACCGACGACTTCGACACCTCCGGCTCGACGGTCGAGGTCTGCGTGGACCTCGACGACCTGGTGGTGACCAAGACCGCGAAGCCGGCGTTCGCGCGGGACTACGACTGGACGATCGAGAAGTCGGTCAAGGGCTCGTCGTCGCAGACGGTCGACGAGGGCACGCCGGCGTCGTTCGGGTACGACGTCGTGGTGACCCCGTCGGTCAGCGGCGACGGCCAGTTCGTGGTGACCGGTGTGATCTCGGTCCAGAACCCCAACCAGACGATGATCTCCGGGGTTCAGCTGACCGACTCGCTGCCGGCTGCGACCTGCACGATCGACAAGCCCGCGGGCGCGGTCTCGATCCCTAAGGGGACGACGACGTTCGACTACTCGTGCGTGCTGCCCGGCGCGACGGCGAGCACGACCGGCACCAACACGGCGACGGCGTCGTGGGACAAGGCCGCCTACTACGGGACCAGCGGGTCTGCCTCCGGACAGGCCGGTTTCGACTTCGCCGACGCGAAGCTGACGGTGACCGACGCGACCGCGACGGTGACCGACACCCAGGTCGACCTCGACGGCACCTCACCGGACGGCGTGGTGGTGAGGGCGGTCGACGGGCCGAGGACCTTCACCTACACGAAGGCGTTCGACGGCGTCCCGGGTGACTGCACGACGTACGACAACACCGCGAAGGTGGTCGCGGTCGACTCGGAAGAGTCGGACAGCGACACCGAGACGGTGGAGGTCTGCGTGGACCTCGACGACCTGGTGGTGACCAAGACCGCGAAGCCGGCGTTCGCGCGGGACTACGACTGGTCGGTCGAGAAGTCGGTGAAGGGCGCCTCGTCGCAGACGGTGCCGCAGGGCACTCCTGCCTCGTTCGCCTACGACGTGGTCGTGACTCCGTCCGCCGCGAAGGACACGGCGTTCGTCGTCTCCGGCGTGATCTCGGTCCAGAACCCGAACCGGACGACGATCTCCGGGGTGCAGCTGACCGACTCGCTGCCCGGTGGCCAGTGCACGATCGACAGGCCCGCGGGGCCGCTGTCGGTCCCGAACGGGACGTCGACGTTCGACTACTCGTGCGTGCTTCCCGGTGCGACGCCCACCACGACCGGCACCAACACCGCGACGGCGTCGTGGGACAAGGCGGCCTACCACGGCACGAGCGGCTCGGCCTCGGGCACGGCAGGCGTCGACTTCGCGCAGGCGACGGTGGTCGTCACCGACGCGACGGCGACCGTGACCGACACGCAGGTCCAGCTGGGCGACGTACCCGGTGGGGCGCTCGTCAAGGCCTCCGACGGGCCGAAGACCTTCACCTACACGAAGGCGTTCGACGGCGTCCCGGGCCAGTGCACGACGTACGACAACACCGCCAAGGTCGTCGCGACGGACTCGAAGGAGTCCGACTCCGACGACTCGACGGTCGAGGTCTGCGTGCAGCAGCCGCTGCGGCTGGTGCCCACGGCCAGGGCCGACCTCGCTGTCGACCACGCCTGGTCGATCACCAAGGTCGCCGACGCCACCCAGCGCACGGCCGACGCCAACGGCAACGCGACCTTCACCTACACGGTGACGGCCCGGGCCGGCGCGAGGACCGAGTCCGGGTGGCGGCTGCAGGGCGAGGTGGCGATCACCAACCCCAACCAGTACGCCGCGGGTGACGTCGTCGCCGACGTCACGGCCTCGACGGACCTCGGTGGTGGCGCGGTGTGCACCGTGACGGGCGGCGCGGACGTCACGATCGCCGACGACAGCTCGACGACCCTTCCGGTGGCCTGCACCTTCGCCTCCCAGCCCGCCGGCTCGGGCACGCTCAGCGTGACCGCGACGTGGGACCCGCCCGGTGCGGCGACCTCGACGTCGGTGACCGCCACGACGCAGCCCGTCACCTTCGGCGTCCGCTCGGAGACCAACAAGACGGTCCAGGTCGTCGACGACAAGACGGTCGCCGGGCAGCGGGTCGTCCTCGACCCGGCGCTGACCTGGGCGGCCGGGCTGGTGAAGAGCTACACCTACTCGCTCACCCTGGCCGGTGGCGCCCCCGGTGCCTGCCGCAGCTGGACCAACACGGCGACGGTCGACCAGCCCGTGGGCACGGACCCGACGGCGAGCGCTGCCGTCCTGGTCTGCACCCCGGCCACCCCGCCGCCGCCCGTCGTGGTCCCGCCGCCCGTGGTCCCGCCGGTGGTCCCGCCCGAGGTCCTGCCCGGGCAGGCGTTCGGGAAGGCCGTCGGCTCGGTGAGGGCCAGCTGCCAGGGCACGGTGCGGGCCAGGCTCGCCAACCGCACCGGCGAGAAGGTCGTCTACACGCTCCGCGTGGGCACGAAGGTCCACCGGATCGGCGTGACGTCCCAGACCGCGAGGAAGTTCGTCACCCACGGACGCCCCCGGGCGAAGGTCACGTTGAAGGTCGGCTCCACCCGGCTCGACAAGCTCCGCATCCCGGCGTTGTGCGTGGCCCCCGAGGTCCTGCCCGACACCGGCCTGCGGGCCACGAGCCGGTGATGGCCGCCTTCATCACCGGGTAGCAGCTGCTGCCCGCGCCTCCAGCCCCCATGGAGGCGGGCCGGCGTCGACAGGTCACCCACGGGCCCGTCGACGCCGGCCCATCTGCGTGCGCGTGGGTCGTCGTACGACCGGGCCGAGCGGCCCCGCCCAGATTGGTGCTGGCAGGCTCCGGCCGATACGTTGAGCCCATCCTGTGGTCGGGGTCACACACGCCGGCGACCACGTGTGCAAGCGTCGGCGTCCGGCGATCCCGTGACTGCCGCTGCCTGATTGTGAGGAGAGTGCGTTGACCGATCCTGTGAGCTTCGGCCCCGACCTTGCGGACGTCTTCGGACCGTCCCAGTCCGACGGTGGACCCGACCTCGTCCAGCTGCTGACGCCCGAGGGCGAGCGCGTCCACCACCCCGAGTTCGACCACGACTTCTCGGCCGAGGAGCTCCGCGGGCTCTACCGCGACATGGTCCTCACCCGGCGCATCGACGTCGAGGCCACGGCCCTCCAGCGCCACGGCGAGCTCGGCATCTGGGCGCAGCTGCTCGGCCAGGAGGCCGCGCAGATCGGCGCCGGCCGCGCGCTGCGTCCCCAGGACTACGTCTTCCCGACCTACCGCGAGCACGGCGTCGCCTACTGCAAGGGCGTCGACCCGCTGCGGCTGCTCGGCCTGTTCCGCGGCGTCGACCAGGGCGGCTGGGACCCCAACGAGAACAACTTCGGCCTCTACACGATCGTCATCGGCGCGCAGACGCTGCACGCCACCGGCTACGCGATGGGCATGCAGCGCGACGGCGTCGTCGGCACCGGCGACCCCGAGCGCGACTCGGCCGTGATCGCCCACTTCGGCGACGGTGCGTCGTCCCAGGGCGACGTCAACGAGGCGTTCATATTCGCCGCGTCCTACAACGCCCCGGTCGTGTTCTTCTGCCAGAACAACCAGTGGGCCATCTCCGAGCCGATCGAGCGCCAGACCCGGATCCCGCTCTACCAGCGCGCGCTGGGCTTCGGCTTCCCGGGCATCCGCGTCGACGGCAACGACGTCCTGGCGACGTACGCCGTCACGAAGGCCGCGCTGCAGCGGGCGCGCGAGGGCAACGGCCCGTCGTTCGTCGAGGCCTACACCTACCGGATGGGCGCGCACACCACGACCGACGACCCGACGCGCTACCGCCTCAACGACGAGCTCGAGCACTGGAAGCTCAAGGACCCGATCGAGCGGCTCAAGGTCTACCTGCGCCGCAACGGCCTGGTCGACCAGCAGTTCTTCGACGACCTCGACGCCGAGGCCAAGGAGCTGGGACACCACCTCCGCGAGGGCTGCAAGGCGCTGCCCGACCCCAAGCCGCTCGACCAGTTCGGCTACGTCTTCAGCGAGATGACCGACGAGATCGCCGCCCAGCGCGACGGCTTCGCCGCCTACCTCGAGTCGTTCGAAGGAGCCCACTGACATGAGTGCGACCCAGAAGATCACCCTCGCCAAGGGCCTCAACATGGGCCTGCGCAAGGCCATGGAGGACGACGACAAGGTCCTGCTCATGGGTGAGGACGTCGGCAAGCTCGGCGGCGTCTTCCGCATCACCGACGGCCTGCAGAAGGACTTCGGCGAGGACCGCGTCATCGACAGCCCGCTCGCGGAGTCCGGCATCGTCGGCACCGCGGTCGGCATGGCGCTGCGCGGCTACCGGCCGGTCGTCGAGATCCAGTTCGACGGCTTCGTCTACCCGGCCTACGACCAGATCGTGTGCCAGGTCGCGAAGTACACCTACCGCTCGCAGGGCAAGGTGAAGATGCCGATCGTCATCCGCATCCCCTTCGGCGGCGGCATCGGCGCGGTCGAGCACCACTCGGAGAGCCCGGAGGCGCAGTTCGCGCACACCCCCGGCCTCAAGGTGGTGGCCTGCTCCAACCCGGTCGACGGCTACTGGATGATCCAGCAGGCGATCGCCCACGACGACCCGGTCATCTTCCTCGAGCCCAAGCGGCAGTACCACGCCGACAAGGCGGAGCTCGACGAGACGGCGACGCCCGAGCCGCTCTTCACCTCGCGCGTGGTCCGCGCGGGCTCCGACGCGACGGTGCTGGCCTACGGCCCGACCGTGAAGACCGCGCTCAAGTGCGCCGAGGCCGCCGAGTCCGAGGGCCGCAGCCTCGAGGTCATCGACCTGCGCACCCTCTCGCCGCTCGACATGGCCCCGGTCTACGAGTCCGTACGTCGCACCGGTCGCTGCGTGGTCACCCACGAGGCGCACGTCAACCTCGGCATGGGCGCGGAGCTCGCGGCCCGGGTCACCGAGGAGTGCTTCTACTCCCTCGAGGCCCCGGTGCTGCGCGTCGGCGCGTTCGACACGCCCTACCCGCCGTCGCGCATCGAGGAGGAGTACCTCCCCGACCTCGACCGCGTGCTCGACGCCGTCGACCGCTCGTTCTCGTACTGAGAGGCTTGTGATGTCTGAGTTCCTCCTCCCCGATGTCGGCGAGGGCCTGACCGAGGCCGAGATCGTCGCGTGGAAGGTCAAGGTCGGCGACACGATCGAGATCAACGACGTCATCGTCGAGATCGAGACCGCCAAGTCGCTCGTCGAGCTGCCCTCTCCCTACGAGGGCACCGTCCTGGCGCTGCTCGTCGCCGAGGGCGAGACCGTGCCGGTCGGCACCCCGATCATCTCGATCGGCGCCGAGGGCGAGGCCGCCCCGGTGGCCCCCACCTCGACCCCGGCCGAGCAGACCGAGTCCGACCCCTACCTGGGGATGGCGCAGAAGGCAGGTGAGAAGGCAAGTGCGGCCCAGGTCGACCCTGCCGACATCGACCTGTCCAACCCGGCCGCGTCCGGCTCCATGGAGGGCGCGTCCCTCGTCGGCCGGATCAAGGCCGAGCGTGGCCCGATGCGCCGCGCCCGTCGCGGCTCGGCGTCCCCGAGCACCGACGCCGGCGCCCAGACCCAGCTGCAGGTGCAAGGCGCGTTCTCGCCCGGCGGCGCCCAGTCGCAGGACGTGCTGCCGGCCGACGAGTCGCCGGTGCCGGCCGTCGACCAGCGCCCCGGGCCCGCGCCCGCCCCCGCCGAGGCCCTCGTGCCGTCGGCCGCGCAGGTCGAGCCCAGCGACGTACGTGCGCTGGCGAAGCCGCCGGTGCGCAAGCTCGCCAAGGACCTGGGTGTCGACCTGAGCGTCCTCACCGGCTCCGGCCCGTCGGGCTCGATCACCCGCGACGACGTCCAGGCCGCTGCCAACGGCTCGGGCACGGCAGCTGCGTCATCCGTTTCCGCACCTGCTGGTGCGCCTTCGTATGACGCACCGCGCGAGCGCGAGACCCGCGAGCCGATCAAGGGCGTGCGCAAGATGATGGCGGCGGCGATGAGCCAGTCGGCGTTCACCAGCCCGCACGTCACCGAGTGGATCACCGTCGACGTCACCGCCGCGATGCAGCTCGTCGCGCGGCTGAAGAAGCGTCCCGAGTTCCGCGACATCCGGGTCAGCCCGCTGCTCGTCCTCGCCCGCGCCGTCATCCTCGCGATGAAGCGCACCCCGGAGATCAATTCCTACTGGGACGAGGCCGCCCAGGAGGTCGTCTACAAGCACTACGTCAACCTCGGCATCGCGGCCGCCACGCCGCGCGGTCTGGTGGTGCCCAACGTCAAGGACGCCGACGCCCTCTCGATGACCGAGCTGGCCCAGGCGCTCGGCGCGCTCACCGCCACCGCTCGCGACGGCAAGACGCAGCCGGCCGAGATGTCGGGCGGCACCTTCACGATCACCAACGTGGGCGTCTTCGGTGTGGACGCCGGTACGCCGATCATCAACCCGGGCGAGTCCGCGATCCTCTGCTTCGGCGCGATCAACAAGCGGCCGTGGGTCGACGAGGAGACCGGCGAGATCGTGGTCCGCGACGTCACCACGCTGGCGCTGTCCTTCGACCACCGCCACGTCGACGGCGAGAAGGGCTCGCGCTTCCTGGCCGACGTCGCCGGGATGCTGCAGGACCCGGGCACGGCCCTGCTCTTCTGACCGACCGGGCACTTCCTCGCGCTCAGCCACGCCGACCGGGCACTTCCTCGCGCTCCAGCGCGAGGAAGTGCCCGGTCGACGCTTCCTGGCGCGAGGAAGTGCCCGCTCAGCGGGCGTGCCAGGCCGCCAGCACCTCGGCCTCCCGCTCGGGCGTCAGCGCGGTGACCGGGGAGTCGAGGCATCCCGGGGCGGTGTCGGCCAGCGGGCGGAGCCGCAGCCCGGCGGCGACGGCGGGGCCCGGGTCGTGCGCCAGCATGCCGTCGTACTCCGGGCGTGGGAGCCACAGCGGGAGCGAGTCCTCACCGGCCCAGGGTGCGACCCCCTGGCCCTCGAGGAAGGCGCTGTCGACCCACGTGAGCCGCGGGTCGGGGTCGCCGACGCCGGTCGCCACCTGCGCCAGCAGGTCGCTGAGCGGCACGGGCTCGCCCACGGCGTCGTACGTCCCGGTCGTCCGCTCCTCGGCCAGCACGAGCAGCCATGCCGCGAGGTCGCGCACGTCGATCACCTGCACGACGTCCTCGGGCCGCCCCGGCGCCAGGACCTCGCCGCCACGGGCCAGCCGCTGCGGCCAGTGGGCGAAGCGCCCGGTCGGGTCGCCGGGCCCGACGATGAGACCGGGTCGGGCGACCACCGACGACGTCGCGCCCGACCGCACGGCCTGCTCGCACGCCACCTTCATCCCGCCGTAGGCCTCCGGGTCCACCGCGAGGTCCACGTCGGTGGTGATCGGCTCGAGCAGGGGCTCCATCGCGGGGGAGGAGTTGTCGGCGTAGACGCTGATGGTGGACACGAAGACCCAGTGGGCGTACGACGTCGCGGCGACGGCGCTGCTCGCCTGCGACGGCAGCCGCGTCACGTCGACGACGGCGTCCCAGCCCCCGTCGGCCACCGCAGCCGGCGGCGGGTCGGCGCGGTCCCACGGCAGGTGCGTGGCGCCCTCGGGCACGGGGCCGGACGCGCCGCGGCAGGCGCAGGTGACGTCCCAGCCGCGCGCCACCGCCTGCAGCGCGACCTCGCGGGACAGGAACCGGGTGCCGCCGAGCACGAGGAGCTTCATGCGAGCCACTCCACCGCCTCGCCCAGCCCCCGGCAAGGGCGGTTCGCTGTCGGCGCAACGGGCCGCTGCTTTTGTCACAACGGGCGACGAACTGCGAGACTGGAACCTCCGTAAGGGTGAGAAGAGGAGTGTGCGGATGGCTCAGGACTCCGCCACGGCTGCCTCCGGCGAGCCGCCCACGACGGCGGCCCTGCTGGCACGTGCGCAGCAGGTGGCCGACCAGCTGGTCAGGGAGGCACGTGAGGAGGCCGAGCGCCTCACGACCGACCTCGCTGCCCTGCGTGAGCAGACCCGCCTGCTGAAGGTCGAGACCGAGCGCGACCGCGCCGAGGCCGGCCGGGCCCGCGCCCAGGCCGAGGAGGTGCTCGCCGGCGCCTCCCAGGAGGCCGCCACGATCGTCGTGGACGCCAACGAGCAGGCCGCGCTCCTGATGAGGTCCGCCGAGGGCGCCCGGGACCAGCAGGTCGACGCCGCCCGGACCGAGAGCGACAAGCTCCGCGCCCAGGCGCAGGACGACGCGGCAGCCCTGCGCGCCGAGTCGCAGGAGCTGCGCGACACCGCGGCCAGTGAGAAGACCGAGCTGCTCGAGGGCGCGCGGACCGAGGCGGAGGCCACGCTCGCCGGCGCCCAGGAGACCGCAGCCCGCCTCGTCGAGGAGGCGCGGACCGCCGGGCAGCAGCACCTCGACTCCGCGACCGCGGAGGCCGAGTCGCTGCGCGCCAGCGCCTCCACCGAGTCCGCCCGGATGCGCGACGAGGCATCACTCCACGTCGAGGACCTGCGCCGTACGACCGGCGCGGAGGTCGACCAGATGCGCCGGGCCGCCGAGGAGATGCTGGCCGCCGCGCGCACCGAGAGCGACGAGAAGCTGCGCCACGCCGCCGAGCAGACCGCGTGGGCCACGCAGACCGTCGAGTCGGTGCTCGCCGGCGCGGCCACCGAGGCCGAGTCGATCCGCAGGTCCGCCCACGCCGACGCCGGTGACCACGCGCGGCTGGCCCGCCAGCGCGCCCACGGCGTCATCGCCACGGTCAACGGTCGGATGGCGCTCGAGCTCGCCGAGGCCAAGCAGCGCGCGGAGGAGATCACCCAGGACGCCTCCAGCACGGCGGCCGAGCGGAAGGCCGAGGCCAGGGCCGTCCTCGAGCAGGCCGAGGCCGATGCCGCCCGGATCGTCGCCGACGCGACCGACGAGTCCGAGCGGGCGGTCGAGCGGCTCGAACGCCGCCGGACCGAGGCCGAGAGCGGCGCAGCAAGCCTCCGCGCGCTGGTCGCCGAGGAGGTCACCCGCAGCCGGGCCGACGCGGCCGAGGACCGTCGCCGTGCCCGCGAGGAGTCCGTCGCGCTCGTCGCCGAGGGCCGCGCCGAGGCCGACCAGCTCCGCGACAGCGCCCGCCGCGCGCTCGAGCGGGCCCGGGCAGAGATCGCGCAGCTCAAGGAGCAGCGCGACACCATCGCGGCCGAGCTCGGCCAGCTCTCCGGCGTCATCGCGGCGCTCTCCGTGCCCGAGCGCGCGCAGGCCGGTGCCGACCCCACCGACCCCGTCGACCCGACCCCCAGCGACCCCCACGCCCCGCCACCCCCCACAGCCCCGCCAAGCCAGGAGAACCCCGATGCCTGAAGAGATGTTCACGACCGTGCGCCGCGGCTACGACCCGGGCGAGGTCGAGCGTGCCATCGGCCAGGCCCGGAGCGAGGCCGAGGACCTGCGCACGCGACTTGCTTCCGCCGAGGCCGCGGCCGAGCAGGCCCGCTCCGAGGCGTCGACGTCGCGCGAGGCGCTGGTGTCCCGCGAGTCGCAGGAGCCGGAGCAGCCGACGTACGCCCACCTCGGTGAGCGCATCGGGCAGATCCTCTCGCTCGCCGAGGCCGAGGCCGCCGAGGTCCGCGACCGGGTGATCGGTGAGGTCGAGACCATGCGCAAGGAGGCCGACCAGGAGGTCGGCGCCCTGCGCGCCGACGCCGACCGCTACGCCGAGGACACGCGCCGCGACGCCGACGCCGAGGGCGCCCGTGTCCTCGCCGACGCGCGCAAGGCCGCCGACGGGGAGCGGGACGCCGCCGAGCGTGACGCCTCCGCGCGTCGCGCCGAGGCCGAGGCCCTCTACGAGGACCAGCGCGCCAAGGCCGCCCAGGCGGCCGCGGACTTCGAGACCACGCTGGCCGAGCGTCGCCAGAAGGCCACAGCCGAGTTCCAGGCCCAGCAGGCCGCGACCCAGGCCGAGCTCGACGCGATGACCGCGCGCAACAAGGACACCGAGGCCACCCTCGAGCGCAACCGGGCGGAGGCCGAGGAGCGCATCGCCCGGATGCTCGCCGACGCCGAGGAGCGGTCCACGACCATGGTGTCCGAGGCCCGCACCTCCGCCGACCGCGTACGCGCCGAGTCCGAGCGCGAGCTCGCCGCCGCCGCCCAGCGCCGCGACAGCATCAACGCCCAGCTCTCCAACGTGCGCCAGATGCTCGCCACCCTCACCGGCACCGTGCCCGGGGTCGTCGGCCTGTCCGATGCGCCTGCCCCCTCAGCCACCGCCCCGCACGGCGACCCCGTCGCCGACGCGGCTCGCGCCGAGTCCGACGCGCCCGAGGCCGCGGACGGCGTCGGCGATCAGGACGAGACGCCGGACAGCTCAGAGGACAGCCCCGAAGGGCCCTGAGCCACGTTCCGGCCCTCCGGAATGTGGCCGTGACACCGCCGGTCTGACGACTCGCCGGATCGTCGGGGCGAGGGGTGGCCCACCCACATTCCGGTGCACTGGGATGTGGCTGGGGCACCGCCCGGGCCGGCGGGAACGGTCAGACGTAGCGCCGCGCCCGCTCGTCCGCGGACCCCGGCCCGGAGGCCAGGAGCGCGCTGAGCTCGTGCTCGAGCACCGCGCCGACGCGGCGGCAGAACTCCTCGGGCTCGTCGGCCGCATCGGGCTTCTCGGTCACGATCCGGTCGACCACGCCCCGGCGGTGCAGGTCGATCGCCCGCACCTGCTGGGCCCGCGCCATCTCGGCGGCGTGGTCGAGGTCGCGGTGCACGATCGCGGAGGCGCCCTCGGGCGGCAGCGGTGACAGCCACGCGTGCTGCGCCGCGACGACCCGGTCGGCGGGCAGCAGGGCGAGCGCGCCACCGCCGTTGCCCTCGCCCAGCATCAGGCACAGCGTGGGCGCGTCGAGGGTGACGAGGTCCGCCAGCGAGCGTGCGATCTCGCCGGCCAGCCCGCCGTTCTCGGCGTCCGCGGAGAGGGCCGCGCCCTGGGTGTCGATGACCGTCACGAGCGGCAGCCCGAGCTCGGACGCCAGCCGCATCCCGCGCCGGGCCTCGCGCAACGCCTCGGGTCCCATCGGGTGGTCGGTGGTCTGGCCGCGGCGGTCCTGGCCGAGGAAGACGCACGGCGCCTCGCCGAAGCGCGCGAGCGCGATCAGCAGCCCCGCGTCGCGCTCGCCCTGCCCCGTCCCGTTGAGGGGTACGACGTCGCTGGCGGCGTAGCGCAGCAGCCGTCGTACGCCCGGCCGGTCCGGGCGTCGCGACCGGGTCACGCAGTCCCACGCGTCGACGTCCGGGACGTCCTCCTGCCCCGGGTCCGCGACCGGTGCGACGCCCTCCCGGGCGGCCATGAGGATGCTGAGCGCGCGGTCGAGGATCTCCTTGATCTCCTCGGGCGGCAGGACGGCGTCGATGATGCCGCGGGCGTAGAGGTTCTCGGAGGTCTGCACGCCCTCGGGGAAGGGGCGGTCGTAGAGGGCCTCGTAGACCCGGGGGCCGAGGAAGCCGACGAGCGCGCCCGGCTCGGCGACGGTGACGTGGCCGAGCGAGCCCCACGACGCCATCACGCCGCCGGTCGTGGGGTGCCGCAGGTAGACGAGGTAGGGCAGGCCCGCGGTGCGGTGCGCGGCCACGGCAGCCGAGATCCGGACCATCTGCACGAAGGCCGGGGTGCCCTCCTGCATCCGGGTGCCACCGCTCACCGGTGCGGCCACGAGCGGCAGGCCCTCGCGGGTCGCCCGCTCGATGCCGGTGACGATCCGGTCGGCCGCGGCCCGCCCGATCGACCCGGCCAGGAAGCCGAACTCGCCCACCAGCACGGCGATCCGCCGTCCGTGCATCCGCGCCTCGCCGGTCAGCACCGACTCGTCGACGCCCGACTTCTCGGCCGCGGCGGCCAGCTCGGCGGCGTACGCCTCGCTGACGCCGTCACGCGTCGGAGCGGTGTCCCAGGAGGACCACGAGCCCTCGTCGAGGACCAGGTCGATGAGGTCGCGCGCACTCAGTCGTTCGCTCATTGAGCGAGGTTAGGCCATCGCCCGCCGACGTCCGACCGCGCTCCGCTCACCTGCAGGGGTAGGGGTGCGTACACCAGCGTGGGTATTCGCTGACAGGTGATTCCTGACGCGTTCCCGCCCGGCTCTACGGTGCAGCACGCTGTCCATCAGGCTCGGGCCACGCCTGTACGGAGATCGCTGTGGTCACTCGAGAAGCCCGTCGCGTCGCAGGCCCCGTCGGCCTGTTCCTCCTCGTCCTGGCCGTGGTGCTGGCGCCCCTCGCGCCGGCGTCCGCCGCGCCAGGTGATCCGGGGACCATCACCGGTGTCGTGCGAGGGCCGGACAGCCAGCCGCTGGCAGGCGCGACCGTCACGCTCTACGACGACGCGCAGGTGCCGACCGGCACGACGCGGCTCACCGGACCCACCGGGGCCTTCGAGTTCACCGGGCTGTCCGGTGAGTACTACGTCGGTGCCGCCAAGACCGGGGTCGGCGCCGTCTTCTACGACGGCGCGACCTCACTGGCCGACGCGTCGCCGCTGTTCCCCGACGAGTTCTTCGGTGAGGACGTCGTCCTCCAGATGCCGCAGCCGCCTGTGATCACCGGCACGGTGACCGGCCCGGCAGGAGCGATCAACGGCGCGTCCGTCACCGCCTACGAGTACGACGCGTCCGACGACTTCTGGTCGGCCGCCGACTTCGCCGACACGGACGCCGCCGGCCACTACGCGTTCGCCGGGCTCGCGCCCAAGGCCTACCGGTTGCGCTTCAGCGCGGCCGGCCACACCGCCGAGTACTGGAACAACAAGACGTCCCTCTCCACCGCCGACGACGTGGTCGTGGCCGCCGGTGCCGTGCAGCAGGCCGACGCCACGCTCGCAGGGCTGACGGCCGTGTCCGGCCGGGTCACCGGGACGGGCGGGGCCAACCTCGCCAACGTGAGCGTGACCGCCGAGCAGCAGGTGACCGACGAGTTCGGTGACACCTACTGGGACCAGGTTGGCTTCGCCACCACCGCGGCCGACGGCACCTACACGCTGCGGGTGCCGGCGGGAGCCACCCGCATCCAGTTCGAGGCGAACGGCTACCTCTCCGAGTACTACGACGACGCCCTCGACGCCGCGAACGCGCAGCTGGTCCAGGTGGCGCAGGCCCCGATCGCGAACATCAACGCAGCGCTCACCGTGGGCGGCAAGATCAGCGGCGTCGTCCGCAACGCCGGCAACGTCGGGATCCCGAGCGTGTCGGTCACGGCCTACCGCCTCGTCGGCGGTCAGTGGCAGTCCGTGGGCAGCGGCTTCACCGACAACGCCGGCGCCTACACCGTCGACGGCCTGCGCACCGGCACCTACCGGGTGGGGTTCGCGACCTTCGGTGCCGGTGGCTACCTGCCCGAGTACTACCAGGACAAGGACACCCTCGAGACCGCCACCGACGTGGCGGTCAGCCAGGGGGCGACCGCCACCGCCAACGCCGTCCTCGACGTCGGCGGCCAGATCTCGGGCACCGTCACGGGTCCCTCCGGTCCGGTCGCCGGTGCGGACGTCGTCCTCTACGCCCCGAGCCGGTTCTCGTCCGCTGGCTGGACCTTCAGGGACTCCGCGACCACCGCGGCGGGAGGTGCCTACTCGTTCGGCGGCCTGGGCCCCGGCGGCTACCGCGTGTGCGTCGACTCGGCCACCGGCCTGGCGCCCGAGTGCTGGAACGACAAGCCCGAGGTGTTCCTGGCGGACACGATCACGGCGGCCAAGAACAGCACCACCACCGCGAGCTTTGCGCTCGTGGCGGCACGCAAGATCACCGGCACGGTGACGTCGCGCGCTGGCGGGGCGCTCAGCAGCCCGTCGGTGCAGGTCTCCCGCAAGCTCACCGGCCCGGACGGCAGCTACTGGGAGTCCGTAGCGTCCGCGACCCCTGGTGCGGGCGGGGCCTACTCCGTGGACGTGGCACCGGGCACCTACCGCGTGTCCGCCTCGGCGAACGAGCACCAGACGCGCTCCTACACCGAGCCGGCCACCTCGACCCGACCCGCGCGGATCGTCGTCGCGGCCGGCGCGGACCAAGCGGGCAAGGACATCGCCCTCGACCGCTACGGCCGGATCAGCGGCACCGTGAACGGACCGTCGGGCGCCCTGACCGGCGCCACCGTGCGGGTCTACCGGTGGTCGAACCCGAGCTTCGTGCAGGCGGGCTCCGTGCAGACGACCGCCGGCGGGGCGTACACCGTGACCGGGCTCAACGCCGGCAACTACCGCGTCGGCTTCGCGGCGCCTGGGATGACGGCGGAGTTCAACCTCGACAAGGCGGACGTCGAGCTCGCCGACGACGTCCCGGTGGCGCTGAACGGCACCGCGACCGTCAACGCCACCCTGGCCTCCAACCAGCGCACGCTCTCCGGCACGGTCACCGCAGCTGCAGGCGGAGCGGCCATCGCCGATGCCGCCGTGCGCGTCGAGCGTCGCGTGCAGACCCAGGACGACGTCCGCTGGCGCACCGTCGCCGACCTGACCACGGCGGCCGACGGCTCGTGGAGCACCACGGCACCCGACGGCACCTACCGGATCCGCTTCTCCCGGAGGGGCTACCTCGCTCAGTGGTACTCCGGCGCCTCGACCGAGTCCGCGGCCACCCTCGTCGTCGTGAACGGCAGCAACCGCACGGGCCTGAACGCCGCACTGGCGCGGGCCGGAACGATCAGCGGCACCGTCACCGGGCCGGCAGGACCGGTCACCGACGCGTACGTCACCGTCTACCGCGAGGTCGCCCCGGGCGACTTCGAGGACGTGGACTACGCCTCGACGAGCGCGACCGGCGCATGGTCCGTGGACTCGCTCGCCCCGGGCACCTACGTCGTCGAGATCGCCGCCGACCGGTTCGTGACGGAGTACTGGAACGACAAGCCCACGTTGGCGGCAGCGGACCGCATCCTCATCGGCACCGGCAGCACGGCCACCGCCAACGCCGCGCTGGCGGCCGCGCGCACGATCTCCGGGACGGTCACCGGACCCACCGGCACACCCCTGGCCGACGCCGACGTCACCGTCGAGGGCAGGTACGACGACGGTGAGGGCGGCTTCTACTGGGACTACTACACGGGCGCGACCACATCGGCGACAGGCACCTGGACGACGTACGTGCCGCCGGGGACGTACCGGGTCGAGTTCCAGCGGAGCGGCCATCTCACCGAGTGGTGGAACGACGCGGCCAGCGCCGCCGCCGCCCAGTCCGTGGTGGTCTCCAACGCCGATGTCGGATCGATCAACGCCCAGCTCGCCGCAGCAGCGGTCCTCAGGGGGCGCGTCTCCGGACCGGACGGGCCAGTGTTCGGCCAGGTGAGGGTCTACCCCTCGAGCGCGACGGACCTCGCATCTGCGCCGGTCCTGGCCACRGACTTCACCGACTCCAACGGCGACTACGTGATCGACACCCTGCCTCCCGGCAGCTACAAGGTCCGCTTCGAGTCGTCGAGGCTGATCCCCGAGTTCAACCTCGACAAGCCGGACCTCGCCACGGCTAACGCCGTCACCCTGTCGACGGCGGCGCCCGTGACTGTGGACGCGACCCTGGCGAGGGGCCGCGCGATCACGGGCACGGTCACCGGCGTCGGCGGTCCCGTCGACACCGCGAGCGTGGCGTTCTACCAGCTGCAGCCGGGCGGCAGCTACACCTTCGTCGACTCCGACAACACGGACGCCGACGGCGTCTACCGCGGCTACCTGCCGGCCGGGACCTACAAGGTCAACATCTCGGCGTACGACAACCGGGTCTCGGAGTGGTGGAACAACGCAGCCACGCAGGCGGCCGCCAGCACGGTCGTCCTCGGGACGGCGTCCGACGTCACCGGGGTCGACGCGGTCCTCGACGATGCCGCCACCGTCACGGGCACCGTCACCTTCCCGCAGCGACTCTCCGGCTGGGACGACCGGATCGTGGTCCGGGACGCCACCACCGGTGCGTTCGCGGGCAGCGCAGCGGTGAACGCCCACACCAACGCCTACACCGTGACCGGCCTGGTGCCCGGCACGTACCGCGCCGAGTTCGCCCGCGACCCCGGCTACGACGTCGCCGAGGCGCAGTTCTACAACGGCAGGGCCGAGCACCTGGGCGTCGGCTCGTCACAGACCTTCACCCTCGCTGCCGCCGCCACCCAGATGGGCGTCAGCGCGGTCCTGGTAGAAGGCGGCCGGCTCACCGGTCGGGTGCGGGACACCTCGTCGAACCCCATCGCCGGCTGTGTCGTGACGGCCTACTCCGGCGACGGGTCGCGGGTCTCGCGCCAGTCCCGTCCCTCGGGTGCCGACGGCACCTACGTCGTGCCCGGCCTCACCACCGGGGACTACCTGCTCCGGGTGCTCGGGGGCGGCTGCGGGGGCACCACGGCGTACTACGACGGCGCGGGGACCCTCTCGCCGTCGGCCGGTAGTGCCGTCCCTGTGCCGGCGACCCGGGCGACCAGCACGGCCGTCCCGAACGACCTGGTCGTCGGTCCGCCCGACGCGCCGCCGATGGTCAACAACGCCCTGCCGACCATCAACGACACCACCCCGGACGTGGGCCAGGCGCTCACGGCGACCCCCGGCTCCTGGACGCCGTCCGACGGCACCTACGCCTACCAGTGGCTGGCCGGCGGCAGCCCCATCGCCGGCGCGACGACGAGCAGCTACACCGTGGTCGCAGGTGACGTCGGCAGGACGATCGCGGTGCGCGTGACCGCGTCCAGGGCGGGCTTCACCAGTGCGAGCGTCACGTCGGCGGCCACCTCGGCGGTGCCTGCGCCGCCCACGATGACCAACACGGCGCCGCCGACCATCAGCGACACGACGCCGGCGGTGGCCCAGTCACTCACCGCGACGCCCGGGACGTGGAACCCCTCGGACGGCAGCTACGCCTACCAGTGGCTGGCCGGCGGCACGCCCATCGCGGGTGCCACCACGTCGGCGTACGTCGTGGCGGCAGGCGACCTGGGCAAGGTCCTGTCGGTGCGGGTCACCGCCACGAAGGCGGGCTTCGTGACCGCAAGTGCCACCTCGGCCACCACCGCCGCCGTCGCCCCGCAGCCCCAGGTGAGCAACACCGCGCTGCCGACCGTCAGCGGCACCTCCCCCGAGGTCGGCCAGGTGCTGACCGCCGGTGACGGCACGTGGACCCCCGACGGCGTCTCGTTCGCCTACCAGTGGCGATCGGACGGCGCCGACATCACCGGGGCAACGTCGAAGACGTACCAGGTCCCGCTGGGGCAGCTCGGCAAGAAGCTGTCGGTGCGGGTCACCGCGACGAAGGCCGAGCACCTCACCGGTTCCGCCACCTCGGCCGAGACGACGGCGGTCGCGGCCGCGACCACCCCGTTCATCAGCAGCACCGGGAAGCCGGCCGTCGACGACACGACCCCGGTGGTGGGCCAGACCCTGACCGCGTCCGACGGCACCTGGTCGGAGGCGGGTGGCCTGACGTTCACCTACCAGTGGCTCGCGGACAACGCCGCCATCGGGGGCGCCACCGCGAGGACGTACGTCGTGGGGGCGGCGCAGGAGGGCGCCAAGCTCTCGGTGCAGGTGACGGCCACCAAGGCCGGCTTCACCCCAGGGGTCGCCACGTCCGACCAGACCTCGGCAGTGGGACCACGGCCGACGATCGCCAACACGGTCCTCCCGGTCGTCAGTGACAGCACGCCGACCGTCGGCGAGGCGGTGACGGCGACGAGCGGCACGTGGACGCCGTCCGACGGGAGCTACGCCCACCAGTGGCTCGCCGACGGATCGGTGATCGCGGGCGCGACGACCAGCAGCTACACGCCGGTCGCCGGTGACGTCGGGAAGAAGCTGTCGGTGCGGGTGACCGCGTCGAAGACCGGATGGACGGGTGCCACCGCGACCTCGACGGAGACCGCTGCCGTGGCCGCGCTGGTGATTCCGCCGCCGCCCCCGCCGCCCCCCGCGCCGACGCCGACCCCCACGCCGACCCCCACCCCGACGCCGGTCCCGCCGCCCGCGCCGACCGCGATCACGTGCCCGACTCCCAAGGCGAGCGGCACCTTCAAGGTCGGCAAGACGGTCAAGGCCGTCATCGGGGCCGTCTCTCCGGTCGGCGTCACGGTGAAGTACCAGTGGCTGCGCAACGGAAAGGCCATCAAGAAGGCGACGAAGGCGTCCTACAAGCTGACCGCCAAGGACAAGGGCACGAAGGTCAGCGTGAAGGTGACCTACAGCAAGGCCGGCCTCACCACGGTCGTCAAGACGTCGGCGGCCAAGAAGGTGAAGTAGCGCCTGGCGCCGCCCCGGGCACCGGGGCGGCGCGCCGGCTCAACCCTGCGGGACCCCGGGCGCCGGCGTCCGCCTGCCCATGATCCAGCGGTCGAAGAACGCCGACAGCTCGCGCCCGGTCTCCTTCTCCCAGTGGTCGTAGAGCTGCTCACGCGACACCGAGGTGTTGTCGCGGTCGGCCAACCACGAGCGGGCGATGGCGTAGAACTCGTCGTCGCCGAGGTCCTGGCGCAGCTCGTTCCACATCAGCGCGGGCGTGTAGTAGATGTTGGAGCTGCCGAACTGGCGCGGGTCGTAGGCGCCCGGCGGCCCGAAGTCGTCGCGCAGCTGCTGGTCGGCGGAGCGGGCGAGCCGCACGTTCTGGCGCAGCGGCCGGAGGCCGTGCTCGTCCTCGTAGACCCACTGCAGCAGCATCGTCATGCCCTCGTTGAGCCAGACGTCGCGCCAGTCCGCCGGCGAGACCTGGTCGCCGTACCACTGGTGGACGATCTCGTGCGCGACGACCTGCGGCGAGAAGACGTAGTCGTTGGTGCCGAGCGTGACCATCGTCTGGGTCTCCATCGCGCTCTGCGAGTCGGTGACGACGAGGCCGAGGGAGTCGAACGGGTAGTCGCCGAGCCGGGTCTCGACCCAGTCGACGGTCGCGGCCGCGGTCTTGATCGAGTCGAGCGGACGCTTCATGCCGCGAGGCGTCCAGTAGTCCACCCGCAGCCCGCCGTCGGAGGTGTTGCTGCTGTGGACGTAGTCGCCGATCGCGAGCGTGATGAGGTACGACGACGCCGGCTCGTCGAGCTGCCACGACGTGGTCGTGCCCCGCGCGTCGCTCGTGAACTCCGTGAGCTCGCCGTTGGAGATGCCGGTCCACTCCGCCGGGGCGTGGACGGTGATGTCGTAGAGCGCCTTGTCGGACGGCTGGTCGTTGACGGGGTACCAGGTGTAGGCGCCGTAGGGCTCCTGCATCGTCCACACCTCGCCCTTGCGGGTCACCGTGAAGCCGGTCGTGCTGAAGTCGCTGCGCGTGGTCGGGGCGGGGGCGGGCTCCGGAGTGCCGACGTAGTCGAGGCTCAGCTCGTAGCGCTCGTCCTCCTCGATCGGCGCCCGCAGCACGAGGTCCTTGCCGCGCCGGGCGAAGGGGATCGGCTCGCCGTCGAGGGCGACCTCGCCGACGGTGAGGCCCGGCCCGAGGTCGAGCTGGAAGCGCCGCGCCGTGCGGGCCGCACGGAAGGTGATGACCGCCGCGCCGGTGAGGTGCTCGGCGTCGGGCTCCCAGGTCAGGTCGAGCTCGTAGTGCAGGGCGTCGACGCGCGGGTCGCCGACAGCGGGGTAGACGCTGTCCTCGCGCGGCGCCGACACCGCGAGGTCGAGGTCGGGCTCCTCCGGGTCGCTCACCACCGGTCCGGGGGCGGGGCCGTCCGACCCCTGGTCGTCGGGTGCCTCGCCGGTGGCCGCCTCGCTCTCCGGCGACGCCGCGGCGGAGGGCGGGTCCTGCCGCTCGTCGGGAGCGGCATCCTCACCGGAGCACGCAGCCAGGACGGAGAGGGACAGGGCCGCCGCCAGCACCCCGCGGACGCGGTGGTGCGTCACCGCTCACCACGCAGCAGCGGCCGGGCGAGCTTGCGGCCGTGGTGGATCTGCGCCTTGACGGTGCCGAGCGGTGCGTCGACGAGCGTCGCGATCTCGTCGTACGGCAGGCCGTAGACGTCGCGCAGCAGCAGCGGCTCGACGAACTGCGGGTGCTCCTTCTCGATCGTCTCCATCGCCTCGAGCAGGTCGAGCCGGGTGCCCGCGATCACGCTGGTGGTGCGGGGGTCGGGACGGTCGTGCGAGCCGTCCTCGAAGTCGGTCGGCGTGGCGAGGTTCTTCAGTCGGCGGTACGTCGTGCGCGCGCTGTTGACCGACACGATGTGCAGCCAGGTGGTGAAGCGGCCGCGCCCGCCCCACGACGCGATCTTGGTGGCGACGTTGAGCATCGCCTCCTGGCAGGCGTCCTCGGCGTCGCCCGAGTAGGGCAGCACCCCGCGGCAGATGTTGAGCACCCGCGGGCGCACCGCGGTGAGCAGCAGCTCCAGCGCGTCACGGTCGCCGTCCTGGGCGCGTCGCGCGAGCTCGTCGATGTCGTCCGGCGCCAACGCGTCGCCCGGGTCCCCCGAATAGTCCACCCCTGCACGATAATGCCCGGGTGTCCGCTCCCTCTCGTCTCGGTCGTTACCCGGTGCGCCGTCGCATCGGGTCGGGAGCGTTCGCGACGGTCTGGCTCGCCTACGACGAGCACCTCGACAGCCCGGTCGCCATCAAGGTCCTCGCGGACAACTGGACCGACGACCACCACATCCGGCAGCGCTTCCTCGAGGAGGGCCGCTTCCTCCGCAAGGTGGAGTCGCCCCACGTCGTGACCGTCTACGACGCCGGCGAGCTGGAGGACGAGCGCCCCTACCTCGTGATGGCGTACGCCGACCAGGGCACGCTGGCCGACCTGATCGAGCTCTCGCCGCTGACGCGGTCGCAGGCGGTGTCGGTGATCACCCAGGTCGGTCGTGGGCTCACCGCCCTCCACGACCGCGGCGTGCTGCACCGCGACGTGAAGCCCGCCAACGTGCTGTTCCGCACGGTGGAGAACGGACGCGGCGCACACATCGTGGCGATGCTCGGCGACCTCGGCCTCGGCAAGGCGATGGACATGTCATCGCGCCTCACCATGGCTGGCGGCACCCCGTCCTACGTGGCCCCCGAGCAGGCCCTCGGCGAGGGGCTGGACCCGCGCGCCGACCAGTTCTCGCTCGCCGCCCTGAGCTACCACCTGCTGACCGGTCGCCGGCCCTACTCCCACGCGAGCCTCGTGGCCGCCGAGAACCCCGCTCCGCCCGAGCCGATGGGGATCGACGAGCCCGCCGTCGAGGAGGTGGTCCTCCGCGGTCTCGCCAAGGACCGCGAGGACCGGTTCCCCGACGTCGCGGCGTTCACCGCTGCCCTCGTGGAGGCCGTGGGCGAGCCGGTGGACGAGACGCCGGCGGCCCGGATCCCGGCCGACCCCGACCTGACCCGCGCCGCTGCCAGCACCGAGGCGACCGGGGTGGCGGGCGACCAGCCGCCAGGTCCCCGCTCACGCCGTCGTCGATGGCCGTGGATCGCGGCCGCCGTCCTGGCCCTGACCACAGGAACCGGCGCCGGCTGGGCGTTCGAGCGCTCCGGGACCTCCGAGCGCACGGTCGAGGACGTGACCGGCACGGTCTTCGTCACCGTGCCGCCGTCCTGGGCCCGCCAGGTGGACCCCGAGCAGTGGGTCCCGTTCGAGGACCGGCCCGAGCAGGCCGCCCTCGCAGCCGGCACCCGCTCGGGGTGGAACTCCGACGACGACCCCGGCGAGGGTGTCTTCGTCGGCGTCCTGCCAGGCGACCGGCTGCCGTCCCGCGTGCCTGGCCACCCTGAGTGCTCGGTCCAGCGCGGCCCCTACTTCGACGAGAAGGAGGGCGACGACATCATGACGGTCTTCTTCAGCGGGTGCCCCGGCGTCGACTTCATGGTCGAGCGCATCATCCGGGTCAACCAGAACCAGCTGCTCTGGATCCAGATCCGCGCCGACGACAGCCCGACCGCCAGGCGGGTGCTCGACTCCGTGCGGGCTTCCGGCGTCTGAGGCGCAGTTCAGCCGAGCCGGATGCCCGACCCGACCCTGGCGATCAGGTCCGCCATCCCGGGGTCGTCGCGTTCACGTCCGGTGACGGCGATCTCCACCTGGGCGTTGTCGGAACCCGTCAGGTCGAGCCACCGCAGGTAGCCGTGACGCAGGTGGTTCGACGTGATGAAGGAGAAGTGCAGGCTGTCGTTGGTCTGGTCGAGGACCTCGACGTTGCTCTCGTCCTCGCGGAGCTCGTCGATCCGTCGGTCGAGCGTCCACTCGATCGACCGGCGGTTGCTCAGCACCTGCTCCACCCGCAGGACGTAACCGAAGTCCGGCTGGCCGGGCGGTCGCCACTGCCACTCGTTCAGGGAGTTCTCGGAGAAGGTCCAGCCCTTCGGGACCGGCAAGGTCATCCGGAAGTCGCCGGCACCGACCGACTGGGACACCAGCGGGACCCCCGCCTCCAGCGGCGGGGTGCGGGGATCTGGCAGCACCTCGGGAACGGGGTCGACCGGCAGGCTGGGCGAGGCGGGCACCGGTGCGGCCGAGCCGCCCCCCGACGGGTTCTCGCCCAGGACCCAGGACGCGCCGAACCCCGCCGCGACCCCGATGGCGAGCAGCAGCGCGAGCACTGCCGTCCCCCGCCAGTTCACGGGCGCCAACCTAGTCCGTGGGGGTGTGCTCAGCCGACAGGCCCGCCGCCGGCCCCCTGCATGCCCTCGGCCACTCGGCGGATGAGGTCGCGCGTGCCGGGGACGTCCTTCTCGCGGCCGTGCACGACGATCTCCACGTCGGCCTGGCCGCTGGCGTCGAGGTCGAGCCACCGCATGAAGCTGTGGCGGGCGTTGCCCTCGTTGCTGCGGTAGGTGTACTCGAGCGTCTCGGCACCGCGGTCGACGATGACCACGTCGTCCTGCTCGGCGCGCAGCCGCTCGATGCGGATGTTGATCGCGTCCTCGATCGTGATGTCCTGGCTGTTGATCTGCTCGATCCGCATCACGTAGGTGTTGTTGGACGTGCCCGGCTTCTTCCACTTCCACTCGTTGCTCGCGTTGGCGTTGGTGCTCCACCCGACGGGCGCGGGGAAGGTGATCTCGAACTTGCCGGTTCCGACCTTCTGCGGGGCCATCGCGATGTCGGGCTCGAGCGGGGGGTCGGTCGGATCGGGGGCGGGTGGCTGCGGTGCCTCGACCGGCATCTCCGGGGCCTGCGCTGGCACCGGGGCGGGGACGCCCGACCCGATGGAGCCGTCGCGGCTCTGTGCGGACGCGGCGTAGCCGCCCCCGACACCGATCGCCAGGAGCGCGACCAGTGCTGCAGGCCCCCGCCACTTCACGGCGCCATCATGACAGCCGGCCGGGTGGTCTGGTCCAGGGAGCCGCCCGGGTGCGGCCGGGGCTGCCCGGGCGCACCATCGGGAGATGGGCTCCCGGTGGGCGTTGCGGGCGGGCCGCGCGTTCGACGGGGCGCGGTTCCTGCCGGACGGCGCGACGGTGGTCATCGAGGGTGACCGGGTCGTCGGCGTCGAGGCCGCCGCCTTCCGCCCGCCGGACGACGTACCCGTCACGGACGTCGACGGCACCCTCCTGCCCGGGCTGGTCGACTGCCACGTCCACCTCGTCGCGTCGGGAGCGTTCCCCGGCACGCCCGGGAGCCTCGAGTGGGCCGGCACGGCCGCCCCGGCGGCGGTGGACGAGGTGGTGACGGCCGGCCTGCGAGCGCAGGTCACGGCAGGGGTGACCAGCGTCCGCGACCTCGGCGACGCCGGCTACCGCGTGCTGGAGCACCGCGGACGGGAGGGCGAGGGGCTGCCGCGGGTGGTGGCTGCCGGTCCACCGATCACGATCCCGCTCGGGCACTGCTGGTTCCTCGGCGGTGACGTCGACCCGGACGACCCCGCCACGGTGGACCGCGCAGTGGCGGAGCGGGTGGAGCGCGGCGTCGACATCGTCAAGGTGATGGCGAGCGGCGGCTTCCTGACGCCCGGCAGCGACATGCTCGGCGCCCAGTTCGACGTCGCCCCGCTGCGCCGGCTGGTGGGTGCCGCCCACGCGGCCGGCCTCCGGGTCGTCGCGCACGCCCACTCGGTCACCGGGGCGGAGGTCGCGACCGACGCCGGGGTCGACGGGATCGAGCACTTCACGTGCATGAGCGAGGGCGGGGCCGGCCCACCTCCCGACCTGCTCGCCCGCGTCTCGGACGCGGGTGTCACCGTCTGCCCGACCCTGGGCAACGACCCGGCGCGGTTCCCGCCGGAGTCGGCCATGCCGCCGCACGTCCTCGAGATGCTCCAGCGGATCGGCATCACCGACCGCGACGAGCACTTCGCGCGGGTCGCCGCCAACTCCGTGCGCCTGCGCGAGCACGGCATCCGCGTCATCTCCGGGCTCGACGCCGGAGCGATGCCGGCGAAGCGCCACGGCGAGCTGTGGCGTGCGGTCGCCGAGCTGGTGCGGGGCGGGTGGCCGGTGGACGAGGCGCTCGCGACCGCCACCTCGGTGGCAGCCGACGACTGCGGCATCGACGCCGGTCGTCTGGCGACCGGCCGGCTCGCCGACCTGCTCGTCGTCGACGGCGACCTTGCCGCCGACGTGACCGCGCTCTCCCGACCGCTCGCGGTGTGGGTGGGCGGGGTCGCGGTCGAGCGGTGAGCCCCACCTCCTACGGTGGCCTCGTGCTGATCCGCAACGCCCGCCTCGTCGCCGTCACCGAGGCCGTCCCGGGACTTCTCGACGTACGCCTCGACGGGGGCCGGGTGGTCGAGGTCGGAGCGTCGCTGAGCGGCGACGAGACGTCGTACGACGCGGCCGGGCGCTGGCTGATGCCCGGGCTCTGGGACCAGCACGTGCACCTCGGCCAGTGGACGCTCGCGTCCGCGCGGCTCGACCTCGGCCCCGCCCGGTCGAGCGCCGAGGCCGTCGCGCTCGTGCGCGCGCGGCTGGAGGAGTGGCCCGACCTGCCCGTCATCGGGTGGGGGCACCGGCCGACCGCGTGGCCCGACAACCCCACGGTCTCCGACCTCGACGCCATCGGGACCGACCTGCCGATCGTGCTCATCGCCGGCGACGGCCACCACGGCTGGCTCAACACGATCGCGCTCCACGCGCTCGCCCTGCCGATCCGCGACAGCGTCGTGAGCGAGGCCGAGTGGTTCATGGCCTACGGCCGGCTCTCGTCCGTGCTGGGCCAGGACGGCACCGGCCCCGACGCCTACCGACGCTCGATGGAGGCCGCGGCGGCGCAGGGCGTCGTGGGGCTCGTCGACCTCGAGTTCAGCGGCGGCGTCGCCGACTGGGCCGCGCGGTGGGCCGGCGGCGCCGACCTGCTGCGGATCCGTCACGCCTGTTACGCCGACGGGCTCGACGACGTGCTCGCCCGCGGCCTGCGCTCCGGCGACCCGCTCGCCGACGACCCGCGCCTGACGATGGGGCCGCTCAAGATCATCAGCGACGGCTCGCTCAACACCCGGACCGCGTGGTGCTGCGAGCCCTACGCGGAGAAGGCCGTCCCCGGGTTCGAGGAGGGCCAGCCCAACCAGAGCCCGGACGAGCTGCGGGCGCTGCTGACCCGCGCCGCGGCCGGCGGGCTCGAGGTCGCCGTGCACGCCATCGGCGACCGCGCGGTCACCGAGGCGCTCGCCGCCTTCGAGGACACCGGCGCCCGCGGCGGCATCGAGCACGTGCAGCTCACCACGCGTGACGACGTACGCCGCATGGCGCGCCTCCGTGTGCGCGCCAGTGTGCAGCCTGCGCACCTCCTCGACGACCGTGACGTCACCGAGCGGCTCTGGCCGGGCCGCGCGGAGCGCTGCTTCCCGCTGCGGTGGATGCTCGACGACGGCGTCGACGTCGTCCTCGGCTCCGACGCCCCGGTCTCCCCGCTCGACCCGTGGCTCGCCATCGCCAGCGCGGTCCACCGCTCCGGCGACGACCGCGAGCCGTGGCACCCCGAGCAGTCGATCACCGCCCGCGAGGCGCTCGCCRCCTCGACCGACGGCTGGGGCACGGTCGCGGTCGGGCACCACGCCGACCTGGCGCTCCTCGACGCCGACCCCCTCGACGGGGCGTCGGACCGCGACCACGCCCGGCGGCTGCGGTCCTTCGCCGACCACGTCGTCGAGACCTGGGTCGCGGGCGAGACGGCGTACGCCCGCCCCTGAGCGGTGCCCCACCCACCTGCCACGGGTCAGGAATGTGGCTGGCGCACCGCCACCGCGCGCGCCGCGGCCGACGCGCCGGCTGAGCGGTGCGTGAGCCACGTCTGCATGCTCAGGAATGTGGCTGGGCCACCGCTCGAGGGCGGTCAGGCCAGCGCGAGGGTGGCGTCGAGCACGAAGGCCGGGTCCTCGAGCCGGTCGCCGTAGATCTCCCGGAGCTGGCCGACGCGATAGCGGACGGTCTGGGCGTGGACGAACAGCTCCTCGGCCACCGCGTCACGGCGGCCGTGGTTGAGCAGCCAGCTGCGGAGGGTGTCGGTCAGCTTCTCGGCGGTCGAGGGGCGCAGGTCGGCGAGGGGTGCGAGCACCCGCGCGCGCAGGTCGTCCCGGGCGGATGCGTCGGCGGCCAGCACCAGCGAGGCGAGGTGCTCGTCGGAGTCGACGAGCCCGTCGAGGCCGAGCGACGCGCAGCGCAGGGCGCGACGATAGGACGCAGCTGCCTCCAGCCAGGGGACGGCGGGGCCGACGACCGCGTCGGTGCCGCGCAAGGCACGGAGCAGCGTACGACGCGCGGTGGCGGAGCCGGTGCCGGGCACGAGCAGCGAGGCGTGGCCCTCCGGCAGCCCCGGGACGTCGTCGCTCGGCTGGAGCGTGCCCGGGTCGAGGGCGGTGACGGCGTGCGAGACCTGCGACTCCGGCAGCACGAGCGCGGTCAGCGCACCAGGCGGCTCCCAGTCGGCCCGCTCGGCAGCGGCGTTGGTCGCGTCGGCGGGCGCGCCGGTGAGCAGGGCCCGCGCCAGCCGCTCGAGGTTGCGCTGCCGGACGCGCCCGCTGCTCTCCAGCTCGTCGGTGTGCCCGGCGACCGAGGCCGCCGACAGCTCGTCGATGTAGGCGAACACCAGCTCGGCGAACTTCGCGAGCTGGCCCGCGTCGACCCCGGCCTCCACGGCCACGCCGGACATGTCGCGCCACGAGGCGCGGGCGCCGATCCGGTAGGCCGCGAGCAGCGCCTCGGCCGTACGACCGCTGCGCGCCTCGCCGCGGCCGAGCTGGTAGGCGCCCTCGATGGCCGGCGCCTTCGGGGCGTCGGCGTCCTGACGGGTGGCGAGCGTGAGGAAGCCGCCGAGCGCCAGCTGCACCGCGTTGCGGATCACCTCGCCCATCCGCCCACTCCAGGCGCCCGCATAGCTGGGCACCTCGTCGATGATGGTCAGCACCGCGCTGTCGGCGACCTCCGCGAGGTGGGACCGCAGCGCGGCGGCCACCTTCGGGTCCAGCCCGACGATGGTCTGTATTTGTGTGGTCGGGCGCACAGGGCGAGTGACCATCGGGACTCCTGAGGTCTGTTTTGTTCGCGACGAACAAGAGTCTAGCCGCGATTCACGTGGGGAGAGCAGGAAGAACGGGCCGACATCGGGGAGATTGGATGCCATGACCACGACTCTCGAGCCGCCTGCCCGCGGCAGTGCCCGGAGCCGTCGACTGGGCGACCACCTCGTCCGCGTCGCCGAGGCCGCCACCACGCCCTACCTGCCGGCCGACTTCATGGACCTCTTCGCGCCCCTGCGCTCCGGCGCCGACCTGCGCGGACGGATCGAGTCGGTGCACCCCGAGACCGCCGACGCCGCGACCATCGTGATCCGCCCCGGTGCCGACTGGGCCGGCCACGTGCCCGGCCAGTACCTCCGCATCGGCATCGACGTCGACGGCGTACGCCAGTGGCGGGCCTACTCGCTCACTCACGGCCCGCGCCGCGACGGCCGCATCTCGATCACCGTCAAGGCCGTCCCCGACGGCCTGGTCAGCAACCACCTCGTCCACGAGGCGCGACCCGGCACCCTGGTCCACCTCGAGCAGGCGGCCGGTGAGTTCGTGCTTCCGCCTGAGGGCGGCAAGTTCCTCATGGTCACCGCCGGGTCCGGCATCACGCCGGTGATCGGCATGCTGCGCAACCTCTTCCCGAGCACCGACGAGGGCGTGCTCCGTCCGGACCGCAGCGCCGACCACGACATCGTGGTCGTCCACGTCGCGCCCAGCCACCCCCACTCGATCTTCATCCGCGACCTCGAGGCGCTCGACGCCGCGGGCGCGATCCGCCTCGTGGCGCGCTACGACGACGAGCACGGCGTCCTCGACGTCGACCAGCTCGCCGACCTGGTCCCCGACCTCGCCGAGCGCCAGACCCTCGCCTGTGGCCCGGCCGGCCTGCTCGACGCCCTCGCCGCCCACCACGAGGCAGCCGGCATCACCCTGACCACCGAGCAGTTCCGCACCGCCCGCGTCGAGCCCGGCGACGGCGGCACCGTCACCTTCAGCTCGGGCACGACGCTCGACCTCGACGGGGCGACGCCCATCCTCGACGCCGCCGAGGACGCCGGGATGCTGATGCCGAGCGGCTGCCGCATGGGCATCTGCATGGGCTGCGTCATCCCGCTGCGCGAGGGCAGCGTGCGCGACCTCCGCAACGGCGCGATCACCACCGCCGTCCCCGGCGAGACCGGCGACCTCAAGGTGCAGACCTGCATCAACGCCGCCGCCGGCCCGTGCCACATCGACCACTGACGCCTGACCTCCAACACCCCTGAGGAGATCGACATGACCACGATCCAGAAGAAGGCCGTCCTCGGCCAGACCAACCCGATCGCGCACCTCACCGAGGCCGACATCGAGCAGATCGGCATCGAGCTCGACGCCATCCGCCAGGACATCCTCGACGACCGCGGCGCCGACGACGCGGCGTACATCCGGCGCGTCATCGATACCCAGCGCAAGATCGAGCTCGGCTCGCGTGCGGTCCTGCTCTTCAGCGCGTTCCCGCCGGCCTGGGTGCTCGGCACCGCCGGCCTGAGCATCTCCAAGATCCTCGACAACATGGAGATCGGCCACAACATCCTCCACGGCCAGTGGGACTGGATGCGCGACCCCAAGATCCACTCCTCGACCTGGGAGTGGGACATGGCCTCGCCCGCCGAGCAGTGGAAGCACAGCCACAACGAGCTCCACCACACCTACACCAACGTCATCGGCAAGGACAACGACCTCGGCTACGGCATCATGCGCGTCGACGAGGACCAGACCTGGACGCCCGCCTCCCTCGCCCAGCCGCTCTTCTGCTTCATCAACGCCGTGTTCTTCGAGTACGGCATCGCCGCCTACGACCTCGAGCTCGGCGCGGTGATCAAGAAGAAGCAGACCAAGGACCCCGAGTTCCGCCGCCGCGTGAAGGCCGTCCTCGGCAAGATCCGCAAGCAGGCCACCAAGGACTACGTCGTCCACCCGGTCCTGTCGATCCCCACCGGTTCCTTCGTCCCGACCCTCGCGGCCAACTTCACCGCCAACGTCGTGCGCAACCTCTGGTCCAACTCCGTCATCCTCTGCGGCCACTTCCCCGAGGGCGTCGAGACCTTTGAGAAGCGCTCCATCGAGGGCGAGAGCAAGGGCGAGTGGTACGTCCGGCAGATGCTCGGCAGCGCCAACATCTCCGGCTCGAAGTTCCTCCACCTGATGACCGGCAACCTCTCGCACCAGATCGAGCACCACCTCTTCCCCGACCTGCCGTCCAACCGCTACGGCGAGATCGCGCCCAAGGTGCAGGCCCTCTTCGAGAAGTACGACCTCACCTACTGCGCGCGGCCGATGCCCCAGCAGGTCGCGTCGGCCTGGCACAAGGTCATCCGGCTCTCGCTGCCCAACGGCTGGCTCGCGACGACGAACAAGAAGAACGCGCCGCAGCAGCTCGCCATCCTCTACAAGATGGCCACGGGCGATCGTCGTACGCGACGCCTGCTCGGCCGCAAGCTCGAGAGCGAGTCCCGGGCAGCCGCCTGACCCCTGCTTGGCTACCGCAATTCAGCTGGTCTGGACCTCGGTAGAAACACGGATGTATCAGAACGGCCGCAGGAGCATCCTTCTTGTCGTGAGCACTCGACATGGGGAGAACGAGATGACCACGAGCACCACCAGGGTGACCGGCACATCGGGCGTGGCCCGATGATCCGCATCGGCTCCGTGGGGGAGCCCGGGTACGACGTCAGCGCCGAGGCGCGGCCGTCGGTACCGCGGCCGCGCGCGGCCGTGGACGGGGGGTCCACGGTCCGTCAGCCCGTCGCCTGAAGCACGGGGACCGACAGCACAGGGGACTGTCGGACAGAGCCGGAGGCCGTACGACGAGAAGTCGTACGGTCTCCGGCTCTCGTGCGTCCGGCCGGCGGAAGCACCATGAAGGCAGTTCGCGGCTCGCGCCGCGCGGCTGAGCGTGAGGCCGGGGTCCTGGTGCTCGAACTGCCTGCAGGGTGCTCGCGTGCGTCCGGACCCGGAGCGGCGGTCAAGGTTCCACGGGTCTCGTGAGCCCTGGTCTGGACCGTCTCCCGAAGGCTTCTCCCAGACTTCCATGAGTAAAGGAAGTCCGGCGGCCGGGCTCCTAGCGTCCTCTGCAGACGGTCCGTGGGGGGCCGTCAGGTGGGGACAGAAGGAGTCCGCCCATGAAGCACGACCGAAACGCCCAGGGGATCGATCTCACCGGTCGCATCAAGTCGCTCGAGCAGTTCACCGGCGCGCTGGTCGCCCGGCCCGGACCCGAGACGACCGACGGACCCGACGCCGACGTCATCCCGATCCACGAAGCTCCGCGCTCACGCGTGCCGGCGCCGCGGCGCTCGCGCATCTTCCTGCGCAGCGGGGGCGGGCACGGCTCGTTCGCCGAGCTCACCCTGACCGCGCCACTGCCCCGGCCGCCCGTCGACTGACCGTGTGACGCACGCATCGGGTGCTCCCCGATGCGCCTCCCGGTGTGACGGGTGGGACTCGCCTAGAGTCGCCCGGTGGTCTGGCTGGTCGGCGCGCTCCTGCTGCTGTGGGTGGCGCTGGGGCCCGTGGTCCTGGTCCTCGCCGCCGCGCTGCTGTCGGTCCCGCGGGTCCGCTGGTGGGTCCAGGACCGCGCCTACGTCAGCCGTCGCGTCGTGGCCCGGACGGCCGCGACCGCCGCGACCTTCGGCCTCCTCGTCGTGGTCGTCCCCGACGGCTGGCTGCCGATCCCGCCGGCCCCGGGCGCGTGGGCCGGTCCGTCGTACGTCGGTCGCCCGGCGTCGCCCCACCAGGTGCCGGCCGAGGAGGTCCCGCCCAACCCCCACCGCTTCGCCGGCGAGCCGGCCGACCTTCCGGGACCGCTCGGCCACCAACCCGAGGTCGACACGGCGTGGTTCGGTCTCCAGCGGTGCGGACGGCTCGAGCAGACCGCGACTGGTCTCCTCGTCGCGCTCTGCGCCGCCGGCGACGGCCGCGCCCTGCGGGTCGTCGACCCCCAGACCCTGCGGCCGCTGGCGTCGCAGGACCTGCCCGACCTGCCGGAGGGCTCAGCCTGCGACGGGGAGTCCCTCTACCTCGACGACGCCGAACGGGCCGTGGTCGGCACCGGTGACCGCCAGGTGCTCGCCGTGCGGACGTCCCACGAGGGCGAGCCGGAACTCGAGACCGACGCCACCTGGGACCTCAAGCCCTACATCGCCTACGGCGACTGCCTCGTCTCCGTCGCACCCGACTGGTCGGGCCGCATCTGGTGGGCCTCCCACGCGGGTCTCGTCGGGACGCTCGACCCGACGACCGGCCAGGTCGGCGTCGTCGACCTCGGGGAGGACGTCCGCCACGACGTCGCCGTCGACGCAGGGGCGGCGTACGTCGTCACCGACGAGGCCGTGCACCGCCTGGTCGTGGGCGGCGACGGCACGCCGCAGGTCACCTGGCGCAGCGAGTACGACGGCGTGAGCGGCTCAGCGCCGGTGCTGGTCGACCGCGGGACGGTCGCCATCACCGACGAGGTCGAGGACCGCCTGGGCGTGCGGTTCCTCGCGCGCGACGACGGTCGCACGGTCTGCCGGCAGTCCGTCTTCGACAAGGGGGAGGGCGCCACCCGCAGCACCCTCGCCGACCTGGGTGCGGGCGTCGTGGTGGCGAACGACGCCGGCTACGCCTCCTCGCGCCGCGCGCTGCTCGGCTTCACCGCCGGCGCGGGCGTGGCGCGGGTCGACCTGGTGGACGACGGGTGCGCGGTGACCTGGACCACCGACGCCGTGTCGCCCGCCTCGGGCGTCGTCGCCAGCCGCCCCAACGGACTGCTCTACGCCTGGGCCAAGCGGCCCTCGCTGACCGGCGTCAGCGCGTGGTACCTCACCGCGATCGACGCCGACTCCGGTCGCCGGCGATGGGGCGTGCGCACCGGCACCGGGCTGCTCGCCGGCAGCGACGGCTCGACGGTCACCCTCGGCCGCGACGGCTCGGCCTACCTCGGCACGAGGGCCGGGCTGGTCCGGGTGCACGACCGCCGTTAGGGCCGAGCCGGCGGCCAGGCGAGCCCGACCGTCTCCTCGCTGCACTCCCACAGCCGCCGCTGCGCCACCTCGTCACGCGCCAGTCGCGCGGTGCCGACGATCCGCGGCGGACCGGCGGCCTCGGCGGGGCCGCTCGGTCCGACGTACGTCGTCCCCGGGAGGTCGGCGGTGGCCGCCATCAGGGTGGGTCGGGCGCCCGCCTCGGCGGACTGGGAGACCAGCTTGACCGCGCCGTCGAGGACGGCTGCGCGCCGGCCGCGGGTGGTGCCGAGCTGGCCGTTGACGGCGAGGTGCGTGCCGGCGAGACCCGGGTGCGCGGCCAGCGCACGGACCGGCGCGCCGGCCTGCCGCAGCCGCCGGTCGAGCTCGAAGGTGAAGAGCAGGTTGGCCAGCTTGGTCTGGCCGTAGACGTGCCACCGGTTGTAGTGGCGCTGGCTGCGCGGGTCGGCGAGCGGCGCGGACCGGGCGACGCGGTGCACCTGCGACGACAGCGTGACGACACGACCGTCACCCGACGCCGCCAGCTGGTCGAGCAGCAGCCCGGTGAGGAGGAACGGGCCGAAGTGGTTGGTCGCCATCTGCGACTCCAGCCCGTCGCCCGTGCGGCGAAGAGGGGGAGCCATGATGCCGGCGTTGTTGACCAGGAGGTGCAGCGGGCCGAGCCCGGCAGCCGCCTCCCCGGCCGCCCGCACCGATCCCAGGTCGGACAGGTCGACGACCAGCGACTCGGTCGAGGCGGCGGGCACCTCGTCGGTGATCGCCTCGGCCGCCGCGGCGAGCTTGTCGGGCGTACGCCCCGCGAGCACCACCCGGGCACCGTGACGGGCGAGCTCGAGCGCGGTGTGGAAGCCGAGCCCGCCCAGCGTCGGCCCGGTGACGACGGCGGTGCGACCGGTCAGGTCGCCGATGTCGGCGGTCGTCCAGGCATCGCTCACGGGGTCACGCCGAGCGAGGCGACCACACGCTCGCCGAGCTCGGTGTCGCCGGTGAGGCGTACGTCGGCGGCGGCTGCGGGACGGCGACCACCCGCCAGCACGACGAAGGTCCCGCGGTCCATGGCCAGCGTGACGGTCGGCTCGCCGTCGTCGGACGTGGCGCGACGACCGCGCCCGTTCTCCCCGACGGCGACGGTCACCGGCGGGTGGCCGGCCACCTCGAGGCGTACGACGGACCCGCCCGGCGCCTGCGCCCGCTTGCCGACGACGTAGGGCAGGCTCTCCATGAGGTAGTCGGCGGTGTGGATGGCCGCCGCGGAGTCGAGGTTGCCCGGCATCGCCAGCGCGCGGCGCACGTCCTGCTCGTGCATCCACACGTCGAGCGGCCGGTTGCGCAGCAGCAGCCCGGTCGTCCAGCCGATCGCGCCGAAGGCCCCGGGTGCGGGCGCCGAGGCGTCGGTGGGCGGGTCGGCCAGCAGCTGGGTGTGGCGCGCGGTCGTCGACTCGCGGATCTCGGTGATGAGGTCGTCGGGCGTCTCGTCGCGCCGGGCCAGCACGCCCTGCTCGGTGAACCGGCCCATCGTCCCGCGCGCGTGCGGCGCCTCGCCGATCTCGACCTCCTCGTGCGGGCGCCCGGCCAGCAGCGCCTCGAGGTGGGCGGTGTGGGCGGCGACGGCCCGGACGTCCCAGCCGGGGAGGTCGGTCGGGGCGGACCACTGGTCGTCGGCGACGTGCTCGAGCACCTTGGTGAAGGAGTCGACGGCCCCCCACCAGAGCGCGACGAGCGCGGCGAGCCGCTCCCGGTCCGTCGCGGTCTCGGCCTCGGGGCTGGTCGCGGCGTCGGCCGCGGGATCGGTCATGGGGAGAGGGTAGGGGACCGGTCCGACGCCACCCGGCGCGGCGGGGTCCCCGCGTTCGGCCCTTGCCGGCCCTACGCTGCGGGAGCGGTCCTGCCCCCGACCGCCCGCACCTCGCGCACCAGTCACGAAGGAGTCGTCATGGGAATTGGACTCGGCATCCTCCTGCTCGTCCTCGGCCTGATCCTGCTCTTCGCGATCAAGGAGTTCCCCGACTCCCTCCAGGAGGTCGTCGACCCGACCACGGTCGGCTGGATCCTCGTGATCGCCGGGGTCCTGGCGCTCGTGCTCGGCCTCGTGATGAACAACCAGCGCTCGAAGACGACCCACGTCGAGGAGCGTCGCGAGCTCTGACCGGGTGGGTCCGTGGGTCTAGCCGAGCAGACCACCACCCGGGCATGATCGACCCAAGCCTGGATTGCCCTGACCCGCCCAGCGGAAAGAGGCCCGACGTGAACAAGGCCGTTCTGAGCTCGATGACCGACTCCGAGCGCATGCTCGTCGCCGAGACGGAGCGCGACGCGATCGCCGACCTCAGCGAGGACGATCTCCTCGAGCTCCACACCCGGGTCCGTCGGGCACGGAGCAAGTACGTCAAGAACTACCGGAAGGCCGCGAGCGCGCGGGTCGACCAGGCAGGGGGCCGGGGCAAGGGCTTCGCGCAGAACGCCCGAGACCGCGACAAGGCCGAGGTGTTCGAGCTCGCACTCGCTCGCGTGAGCCGCTCGGTGGCCGTCCGAGCCAACCAGGCCGCGGCCGAGCTCAAGGCCGACCGCCTCGAGGCGGCTCGACAAGGCTCGAGCGGCCCCGACCTCTCACCGACGACCGGCGACGGCGCGGTTCCCGCCGGCCGCGCGCGTCAGACCCACAAGACGACCGGGGGCGTCAAGAAGGACGCGTCGTCGCGATCCGCCGGTGCCCGCCGGCAGGCCAAGCGAGACGCGCGCTGACCCGAGGTGGGACTCACCCAGTGAGGCTCACAGCCAGCCGCGATCCTGCGCGATCCGGGCCGCCTCGCTGCGGGTGGTGGCCCCGGTCTTGCCGATCGCCGCGGACAGGTGGTTGCGGACGGTGCCCTCGGAGAGGTGCACGCGGGCGGCGATCGTGGACACCGGTGACCCGTCGAGGGCGTGGGTCAGCAGCTCGCGCTCGCGTCCGGTGAGCGGGCTCGGCCCGTCGATCAGCGACTCCGCGGCGAGGTCCGGGTCGATGACTCGCAGGCCTGCGTGGACCCGTCGTACGGCGTCGGCGAGCTGGCGGGCCGGGGTGTCCTTGACGACGAAGCCCGACGCCCCCGCCTCGATCGCCCGGCGGACGTAGCCCGGCCGGCCGAAGGTCGTGACGACCAGGGACCGCACGCCGGGCAGCTCACGTCGTACGGCCGCGGCGGCATCGATGCCGTTGAGGCCGGGCATCTCGATGTCGAGCAGGCACACCTCGGCCCCGGAGGCGCGGGCGGCGTCGACCACCTCGTCGCCGCGACCGACCTGCGCCACTACCTCCAGGTCGGCCTCGAGGTCGAGCAACGCGGCCAGTGCGCCACGCACGAGCGCCTGGTCGTCGGCGAGCAGCAACCTGATCACGGCAGGGCCACCTCCACCCGGGTGCCGGGGGCGGCCGGGCCGACGGCGAGGGTGCCACCGACGCCGGTGACGCGCTCGCGCATGCCGCGCAGGCCGTTGCCCTCCGCGCCGTCGCAGCCGGAGCCGTCGTCGGTCACGGCGATGCCGGCGGGGCCGAGCTCGATGACGACCGACCGCGCCTGCGCGTGGCGTACGACGTTGGTGACCGACTCGCGCAGCACCCAGGCCAGCAGCGCCCGGTGGCGCGGGTCGGTGTCGGCGACGGACCCCTCGACGGTCGTGGTGATGCCGGCGTCGGCGAGCACCCGGGGTGCGGCGGCGAGCTCGGCCTCGAGGTTGCCGGCGCGCAGTCCGCCGACCGTCGCCCGCACCTCGGCCAGCGCTTGTCGTGCGGTGGCCTGGATCGACTCCAGCTCCTCCTTGGCGCGGGCGGGGTCGATGTCGATGAGCCGCGCGGCGAGCTCGGCCTTCACCGAGAGCGCGGTCAGGGAGTGGCCGAGCACGTCGTGCACGTCGCGCGCCACGCGCTCGCGCTCGACGACGATGGCGTGCTCGCGGAGCGCGGTGTTCGCGACGTGCTCCCGCTCACCGAAGAGCCGCAGCATCACGCCGCCGATCATGATCGGCCAGAGCATCAGGAAGAAGTAGGTCGGGAACTCGTCCAGGCCCAGCAGCGACAGCATCGGGACGGCCGACCAGAGCGCGATGGACCACTTCCACCACGGGGACGGCAGCTCGAGCGCCGAGAGGATGGCGAGGTAGGGCGTGAAGGAGATGACGCCGATGCCGATCACGGGAAGCGTCGCGAGACCCAGTGCGAGCATGAGGCCCATGGCCCACCAGGTGCTGAAGCCGGAGGAGTAGCCCAGCACGTTGGCCACCGCGAACCCGGCGATGCACAGCAGGGCGCCGACCTTGCCCGGCACGCCCGCGTCGGAGTCGAGCACCGACATGATCGGGAAGACGAGGAACACCAGCCAGATGGCGGCGAAGGCCCACCCCCACTTCTCCCAGGGGTTGACGGGCAGCGGCGTCGCCGTCACGTGCGCGCCCGGCTCCGGCGTACGCCCCACAGCGCCACCAGCCCGAAGATCACCGTCCACGCGAGCACGTTAGCGACCGGCAGCCACAGCGCGTCGCGACCACCCACGGGAAGCCACCCGTCGGTGAGCGGGAACCGGGCCAGCGCGACGTAGCCGTAGAGCGGCGTGAACCGGCCGAGGTCGAGCATGAAGCCGCTCATCGGCGTGAAGACGTTGCCCAGGAAGGCCAGCACCACGATCATCCCGGACGCGATGCCGGCCGCGTTGGGGCCGCGGAAGACCAGACAGATCGCCAGGCCGTAGACCGCGAACAGTGCCGACCCGAGCCACACGACCGCTCCCGACAGCACCCAGTCCGACCAGTCGCCGCGCGCGCCGGTCGCGGCCCCGATGGCGAAGATCGCGAGCACCGGCACCGCCGCCACCGACATCGCGACCCCCGCCTTGGCGGCCACGAAGGCCAGCGGCCGCATGGGCGTGAGCCCGAGCTGGCGGCCCCAGCCCATCACCTGCTCGGTCGCGGCGCTCCCGGCGACGCTGGTGGTCGCGGTGACCGCGCCGTACGCCGCCATCGAGATCATCACGTACATCCCGACGTTGCCGCTGCCGACGGGGTCGTCGGAGCCGAGCCCGAAGACGAGGTACATGAACGTCGGCAGGCCGACGACGAAGAACATGCCGATCCGGTCTCGCAGCTGACGACGCAGGTCGAGCCGCGCGTAGGTGAGCATCGCCGGTCGGGGGGTGGCGCGCACGGCGTCCGTGACGCGGGTGGTGGTGGCGGTGGTCGCGGTCATCGTGCGGCTCCGATCGGCTCGTTGTCTGCGGTGAGGGCGAGGAACGCGGCCTCGAGGCTCGCGGCCGAGACGTCGACGTCGGTGACGCCCAGCGGCTCGAGGGCGGCGCGCACCCGAGCGAGCCAGTCGACGTCGATGCCGTCGGTGCCGACCACCTCGGCCGGTGGCCGGAAGGTCAGCGTGCGACCGCCGTACGCCGCCCGCACGTCGGTCGTCGCGGCGTCGTGGACGATGCGGCCGTGGTTCATCAGGACGGTGCGCTCGGCGAACTCGTCGGCCTCGGCGAGGTAGTGGGTGGCGAAGACGATGGTGCGGCCGAGCGCGGCGTCCTCGCGCATCGCCCGCCAGAACTCCCGCCTCGCGCCGACGTCCATGCCGGTGGTCGGCTCGTCGAGGACGACCAGGTCCGGGTCGGGCAGCAGGGCGAGCGCGAACTTCAACCGCTGCTGCTCACCACCTGAGCAGGCCTCCACCCGCCGCGTCGCCAGGTCGGTGAGGCGTGCGCGGTCGAGCACCACCTCGACCCGGTCGGAACGGCCGTGCAGGGCGGCGATCGCGCGCACGGTCTCCTCGACCGTGAAGTCGTTGAGCAGGCCGCCGGTCTGCATGACCGCGGACACCAGCCCCTGCCGTACGGCGTCGGCCGGCGACGAGCCGCAGACCTCGATCGTCCCGGCGTCGGGCGCCGTGAGGCCGAGCAGCATGTCGACGGTCGTGGTCTTGCCGGCACCGTTGGGGCCGAGGAACGCCACGATCTCGCCGGGCTGGACGGTCAGGTCCACGTCGTCGACCGCGACCACGGCGTTGCCGTCGGTGGAGCGGAAGGACTTGCGGAGGCCGGTGGCCCGGATCGCGGGAACGTCAGCTGGTGTCATGCGTCCAGCGTGACGGCGTACGCCCTCGCGTCCCTGACCGAAGTGTCACGACCTCCCCGTGACACCTGTCATCCGAAATGACCGCGAGCGGTGGCCCACCCACATTCCTCGACCTGGGAATGTGGCTGAGCCACCGCTCGATGGGTCAGCTGTCAGAAGGACGCCTCGTCGAGGTCCATCAGGTCGAGGGTGGTGGCCTCGGCGATGGCGCGCTCGGCGCTGATCTTCGGCAGGTTGGTCTGGGCGAAGAACTGGGCGGCGAGGACCTTGCCCTCGTAGAACGCCTTGTCCTTGTCCGACACGTCGCCGGCCAGCTTCTCCAGTGCGACCTCGGCCTGGCGCAGGAGCAGCCAGGCGCACACGACGTCGCCGAGCACCATCAGCAGGCGGGACGTGTTGAGGCCCACCTTGTAGATGTTGCGCAGCTCCTCGGCCGACGACATGAGGTCGTTGATCATGTGGCCGACGACGGCGTTGGCGTCCTCGAGGGCGGTGGCAAGCAGTGCCCGCTCGTTCTTGAGGCGACCGTTGCCGGCCTCGGAGGCGATGAAGCCCTCGATCTCCTTGGCGAGGTGGCCGAGAGCGCGGCCCTGGTCCTTGACGATCTTGCGGAAGAAGAAGTCCTGGCCCTGGATCGCGGTGGTGCCCTCGTAGAGGGTGTCGATCTTGGCGTCGCGGACGTACTGCTCGATCGGGTACTCCTGCAGGAAGCCGGAGCCGCCGAAGGTCTGCAGCGACTCGGTGCCCAGCAGCACCCACGAGCGCTCGGACCCGTAGCCCTTGACGATCGGGAGCAGCAGGTCGTTGACCGCGGCGGCGAGGCGGGCCTCGTCGGAGTCGGTGGTGCCCTCGTGCTCGGCGATCATCACCTGGTCCTGCCACGTGGCCGTGTAGAGCACCAGCGCGCGCATCGCCTCGGCGAACGACTTCTGGGTCATCAGCGAGCGGCGTACGTCGGGGTGGTGGGTGATCGTCACGCGGGGCGCGGTCTTGTCGGCGGCCTGGGTGAGGTCGGCGCCCTGGACCCGCTCCTTGGCGTAGTCGAGGGCGTTGAGGTAGCCGGCCGAGAGGGTGGCGATGGCCTTGGTGCCGACCATCATGCGGGCGTTCTCGATGACCTGGAACATCTGGGCGATCCCGTTGTGGACCTCGCCGAGCAGCCAGCCCTTGGCCGGCTCGCCGCCGCCGACCTGCGGGTCGCCGAAGGTGACCTCGCAGGTGTTGGAGACCTTGATGCCCATCTTGTGCTCGACGTTGGTGACGTAAACGCCGTTGCGCTCACCGGTCAGCTCGCCGGTCTCGGGGTCGAAGTGGTGCTCCGGCATCCAGAAGAGCGAGAGGCCCTTGGTGCCGGGGCCGCCGGCGCCCTCGACGCCCTCCGGGCGCGCGAGGACGAGGTGCATGATGTTCTCGCTCATGTCGTGGGTCGCGCTGGTGATGAAGCGCTTCACGCCGGTGATGTTCCACGAGCCGTCCTCGTTGGCGACGGCCTTCGCACGGCCGGCGCCGACGTCGGAGCCGGCGTCGGGCTCGGTGAGGACCATGGTGCAGCCCCACTGCCGGTCGACCATGTGCTGGGCGACGGCCTTGTCGCGCTCGTTGCCGTTGCGGTGGACGACGTTGGCGAACGCCGGGCCGGCGGCGTACATCCACACGGGCGCGTTGGCGCCGAGCACCATCTCGCCGAGCGCCCAGATCAGGGACGAGGGGGCGGGGGTGCCGCCCATCTCCTCGAACACCTGGAGGCGCCAGAACTCGGAGTCCATCCACGCCTGGTAGCTCTTCTTGAACGACTCGGGCACCGGTGCGGTGTGGGTGGCCGGGTCGAAGACGGGCGGGTTGCGGTCGCTGTCCTCGTAGGAGGCGGCCAGGTCCTCGCGGGAGAGCCGCTCGACCTCGCGGAGGATCTCGCGCGCGCTCTCGCCGTCGACCTCGCCGAAGGGGCCGGTGCCGAGCACGGCGTCACGGCCGAGCACCTCGAAGAGGTTGAACTCGATGTCGCGGAGGTTGGTCTTGTAGTGGCTCACAGCTTCCACCTGTTCCGTGTGCGGTTCGGTCTCGGGGGCGAGCCCTACTGAGTAGTTCTACTCGCCAGTAACTAAGGATGCCTCGCAACCGCGCTTCGCGCAACACGAACGCCGAAAACCCGCTCTGGGCAGGCGATCGGCGTACGACATCGCCGACCGCGGCGGTGAAAGGACACGCCGCGGGCTAGATCGGTTTTGTCTATCACCCTAAGTATGTCTACTCTTTCACCTGACATACCCCAGTCGCACGACTACTGCTCCCTGCTCCGTCCCGGAAGGACCTCGCAACATGCGCAAGCTCATCGTTCTCGGTGTGGTGGGCCTCATCGCCCAGCTCATCGACGGCTCCCTGGGCATGGCCTACGGCGTGACCTCCTCGACGCTGCTGCTGGCAGCCGGGGTCGCTCCCGCCGCCGCCTCGGCCGCCGTCCACTTCTCCGAGATCGGCACCTCGCTGGTCTCCGGTGCGTCCCACCACAAGTTCGGCAACGTCGACTGGCGCACCGTCTCGATCCTCGCGCTGCCGGGGTTCGTCGGCGCCTTCGTCGGCGCGACCCTGCTGTCCAACATGGACGCCGCGGTCGCCAAGCCGGTCGTCGCCGTGATCCTGCTCAGCCTCGGCTTCTACGTCGTCTACCGCTTCCTCCGCCTCGGCGGCGAGCGCCCGACCTTCAAGGGCCACCCCTCCGCGATGTTCCTCGCCCCGATGGGCCTCGTCGCCGGCACGCTCGACGCCGTCGGTGGCGGAGGCTGGGGTCCCGTCGGCACCACGTCGCTGCTCTCCAGTGGTCGGCTCGAGCCGCGCAAGGTCGTCGGCTCGATCGACACCTCCGAGTTCGTCGTCGCCATCGGCGCCTCGCTCGGCTTCCTCTTCGGCCTCGGCTCCGCAGGGATCAACTGGGGCTACGCCGGCGCGCTGCTGGCCGGTGGCGTGATCGCCGCTCCGATCGCGGCCTGGCTCGTCAAGCACCTCGCTGCCCGCGTCCTCGGTGTGGCCGCCGGTGGCCTGATCATCCTCACCAACTCCAAGACGCTGCTCGAGGCCGTCGGCGTCCCGGGTGTCGGCGTTGCCGTCGCCGCCGCGCTGATCTTCGTGCTCTGGATCTCCGGCATCGTCTGGGCGGTCAAGCAGGAGCGCCTGTCCAAGGCAGCGGCCCGGGTCGACGAGGCGGAGCTCGAGACCGCCACCGCCTGACCCGCACGTCGTTCGACGTACGCCGTCTCCCGCACCCGCGGGGGGCGGCGTACGCGCGTGCGTGCGGGCCTCGTGTCGACCAAGAGCACTGTCTCTGCCGACATATCTGACAAACTGGGCATATGCGCGTCTCCGCCAAAGCCGACTATGCCCTTCGGGCCCTGATCGAGATCGCGGTGCGCACCGACGGGACCGCGGTCAGCGCCGAGCAGCTCGGCAAGGCGCAGGGCATCCCGCACGGCTTCCTCCAGGCGATCCTGGCCGACCTCCGACGCGCCGACATCGTGGTGTCGCAGCGCGGCCAGTCCGGCGGATGGCGCTTCGCGCGCAAGCCGGAGTCGGTGACGGTCGCCGACGTGATCCGCGCGGTCGACGGGCCGCTCGTGTCGGTCTACGGCCTGCGCCCCGAGGCGGTCGAGTACGACGACAGCGCGCAGGTGCTGCAGCACGTGTGGATCGCTGCCCGGCACTCGCTCCGGATGGTCTTCGAGCAGGTCACCATCCAGCAGCTGGCCGACGGCACGCTGCCGCAGGCGGTCTCGGCCCTCACCGAGGACGACGACGCCTGGCAGCCGCACTGACCGCACGCGTCAGGCGGCCGGCCTCCGGTCGAGCATCCGGCGTCGCCGGGTCACCTTGGCGAGCCGGCGGTCGAGGCGCGCCTCCTCCTCCATCAGCGCGATCCGCGCCACCTGCGCGGCCAGCTGCTCGTCGCTGAGCCGGGCGGGCAGCACGTGCGAGCGCCCGTCCTTCACCAGCGACAGCCAGGCGCGCGGCGGGTCGGCGAACCCGCTCGTCGTCACGAGCACGACGCGGAAGTCCGCGAGGCCGTCCAGCGCCAGTGCCGCCTGCTCGGGCGTCGCCCCGAACCACTCCGGCATGCTCACGAAGCAGTCCGTGCCGCTCTTGCGGGCACGTCGGCACACCCGCGCCCAGGCTCCCTCGACGTCCTTGCGCCGGAGGCCGGCCGACCGGTGCGCGCGCAGGATCTCGACCTGGGCGTGGGCGAGGGCGTCGTCGTCCACGGCGGGGGGCCGGACGCCGCCGACCGCCAGCGCCTCGGCCATCGACGACATGTCCACCGCGTCGGGACCGAGGTGGAGGAGAAACAGTCTCTTGGCCATGGCGCGAGCCTCGGCCACGCACCCGACCCCTGGGTGAACGCTGCGCCACGGGCGGTCGAACTCCGCAGGTCGCCCGAACCGATGCCTACGGTGGTGTGACGCGACGGGGCTCCCGTGCGTCTGTACGGGTGACGCCGAACAACCCAGGGAGAGACATGCCCCGCACGCAGGAGGAGTTCGAGGAGTTCGCGGTGGCGCGGACCCCTCAGCTCTACCGAGCCGCGTGGCTGATGTGCGGCGACGCCCACCGGGCCGAGGACCTCGTCCAGGAGACACTGGCCAAGGTCTACGTCCGGTGGCACCGTCGCCTGGGCGGACCGATCGAGCACCCGGTCGCCTACGCACACACGACGTTGACGCGCACCTACATCAGCGCCCAGCGCCGTCGCAGCAACCACGAGGCGCCGGTCGAGGACCTGCCCGAGCGGGTCGAGCAGGGTGGCGACGCCGCCACAACGCTCGCCCTCCGGGCCGCCCTCGCCCAGCTCGCACCACTGGACCGCGCGGTCCTGGTGATGCGCTTCCTCGAGGACGTGTCGGTGGCCGACACCGCGGACGCCCTCGGGGTCAGTCCGGGTGCCGTGCGCAACCGCACGCTTCGCGCCCTCGACCGTCTCCGTGCCGTGCTGGGGCCGTCCCTCCGCGACCTGCTCGAGATCTAGGAGAACCCATGTCCACCGATGACACCGGCGTCACCGAGCTCCTCCAACGTGCCAGTGACGGCCTCACCCCCGACGTCGACCGCCTCGTCAGCGGCGGCATCGCCCGCGGACGCTCGCGCCGGCGCCGCGCCCGGATCGGTACGACGGTCGCCTCGCTCGCCGTGATCGGCGTCGTCGGTGGGCTGGCGGTCGTCGTACCCCGGCTCGGCGGAGCCGACAGCGCCCGCGACCCCGACATCGCCAGCGACGGACCCAGCGTGACCGCCACCGAGACGCCCACCGAGACGCCGACGTCCTCCGGCCGGCTGCGCGACATCCCGGCCGCCAAGGTGCCGACAGTCGCGCTGTCCCTGCTCGACCCCCCGGTGTCGGTGGCGCTGGGGAAGCCGGACGTGCACCTCGGCGAGCCGGGAAACCGCGTCGTGACGGTCCGCCTCGACGGGATGGTGACTCAGTTCGGGATGATCGGCCCCGGGCCGGGGTCGTCGTCCTCGTCGTGCGAGAGCGACGCGGAGTCGATGGGCGGGTCGTGCCAGGAGATCGAGGACGGTGTCCTGCTGCTGACGTGGGGCCCGGCCGACGACGACGGGGTCACCTGCCAGGGTGCCAGCGTCGAGCGGTCGAGGCACGAGGTGTACGTCACTTCGTGCAACGCAGCGGAGCGCAGGGACTCGCCGCCGCTCGCTGACGAGCCGCCGCTCAGCGTCGTACAGCTGACGCAGATCGTGGCCAACGACTACTGGTTCGAGTGATCCTCAGTCGACCGGGACCGCGCGCAGCCAGCTGACGAGCGGGCGCAGGGACTTCCAGTCGGCGCGCACCCGGTCGACGAGCCCGGCGTCGATGGCGTCGGCCTCGAAGCCGTAGGACCGGCCGACGAAGAGCTGCTTGCGGCGCAGCAGGTGGATGCGTGGGTGGTCGGTGTCGTAGCCGCGCGGCGACGTCTTCAGCTGCTCGCCGCCGACCTCGAAGCCGTCCTTCTCGAGGCGCTTGAGGAGCCGGTCGAGGGCTGCGCCGGTCTTGTCGTCGGCCATCGCGTCGCGGATCGCGGCAAGGGTGGGCCCGTCGGCGTCGTAGAACCCGGCCCCGACCCGCGTGCCCCGCGGCGAGATCTCGAAGTACCAGCCCGTGCGGGGGCCGGCCGCGACGAACGCGCCCTGGTGGGTCTTGTAGGGCGTCTTGTCCTTGGCGAACCGGACGTCGCGGTAGGGGCGGAACACCTTGGCCGTCCCGAACTCGGGCTCGAGCGCGGCCATCAGCGCCTTCGTCGGCGCCTCGACCGACTCCTTCCACACGTGCTTGTGGCTCTCCCAGAAGGACTTGGTGTTGTCCATCTCGAGGTCGTCGTAGAAGTCGAGCGCGGCGACGGGGAATCCGGTGAAGCTCACGTCAGGAGACGGTAGCCCAGACGTGCTGGTCGCCCTTCTCGCCGTACGACGCCAGCGTGAGCACGCCACCGCCGCAGGTCGGCTCGCCGAGGAAGGCGTTGCCGGTCGACGGGGACTCGTAGGCGACCTCGAGCGTGCGCTGCGGGGTCCAGCGCATCAGTCGCGCGGGCTCGTCGGGACCCTGCGGGTCGCGGACGAAGAAGACCGAGTCACCACAGGGGACGGCGGTGCCGGTCGTGCCCGGTCCGAGGTCGAAGTAGGTGCCGTCGGCGGAGGCGTGGAAGCGGGCCTCCTCCTGTCGGCGGGGGTTGGGCACCTCGGACCACACCGCGCCGTCGGCGGTGGCCGCGACGTCCCACGCCGTGCAGTCGTCCGGACCCTCGAGCGGTTGCGGCACGCCGCTGTCGTCGAGGAGGTTGGCCGTGCGGCAGGCCACGGGGCGGGCGTCGTCGAAGGTCATCATCCCGACCCCGTGCTCGCTCGCCGTCAGCCCGGAGAAGCCGCTGCGGTCGGGGGCGCACCAGCCGTCCTCGCCGTTGTCGTCGGCCAGGGCCGCGGTGGCCAGGCAGTAGGCACCGCCGTCGCCGTACGTCGGGAAGTAGAGGTCGCCGGCGGTGAGGGCCCACGAGCCGCCGCTCGCCGCCGGGGGTGTGGCGACCTCGCCGGTCTCGCCGGTGGTGAGGTCGACGACCGCGACCTCGCTGGGGTCGGTCTCGGCCTTGTCCTGCCGGACCACGACGGCCCACTCCTCGCTCATCAGGACCTCGGAGATCGTGCGCCCGCGGCCGGCCGCGACGGTCACGGCCTTGCCGTCGCGCGCGAGCTCGACCGTGGTGTCACCCGCGTCGCCGAGTGCCTCCCACTCCGGACCCTTGACGTAACGGGTGCCCGCCTCGACGCCCGTGTCCTGCCAGTCCAGCGGCGCGGATGCGGGCTCGACCTCGACCGGGTCGTCGACCGGGCCGCCGCTCGGCAGGTCGGCGGGCTCGTCGGTCGAGCTGGGGGTCTCCGTGTGGCTGGGGTCGTGGCTGGGGTCGTGGCTCGCATCGTGGCCCGGGTCCGGCCCGTCGGGCTCGTCGGTCCCGGCGCAGCCGGTCAGCGCGAGCAGCAGCGCCAGCGTGGCCGTCGTACGTCCGCGCACGTCAGACGCCGATGTTGTGCTGGAAGTGGGCGAGGTTGGCGCGGAACGAGCGGTAGGCGTTGCGCCACTGCACGCGGCCGATGGCCGGCTCGCTGGGGTCGAACTTCGACTGGTCCCACGGCTCGAAGTAGCCGAGCTGCGGGTTGCCGCCCGGGTTCTGGTCGAAGCCGCGGCCGACCTGGAAGTGGCCGCTCGCGTCGTCGTCGAGGTAGGGGTAGTACTGCGTGAGCAGCGACGGGTGGAGGACGACGGGCGCCTCGTAGTCGTGGATGTGGCGCATCATCAGCCGGTACCACTGCTTGAAGCTGAAGTCGCTGATGTCGAGCACGACGTAGGGACCGGCGTGGGTGTCCTCGTCGTAGTCGGTCTTGTTGTTGACCACGCGCACCATGTCGGTGATCGCGGTGCCGGCCGTGGTGGTGCCGAGGCGGCGGGCCCAGTAGGACTGGTTCTTCCGCTTCTCCTGCGAGCCCCAGCCGATGGCCTGCATCGTCGCCGGGCCGCACCAGTAGGTGGTGTTCTGGGCCTGGGCCACCTTGCTGCTGAGGATCTTCGAACGCTTCGGGTACGACTCCCCGAAGCCGCCGCGGGCCTCGATGCCGGCCGTGACCTCGGGGTGGCGCGCGGCGAAGCCCTCGGGCAGCGGCACGCCCTGGATCTCGTGGCGCAGCATCCAGACCTTGCCGACCGACCGGGCTGCCATCGTCAGCTCGGCGCGCTCCGCCTCCGTGCGTGCGGTCGACGTACGCGACTGGGCGCGGGCCAGCAGCCCGTCGGCGTCCAGGTCCCCGGTGCGCTCGTTGGTGCCGGCCGTGGGGCGGGTCTCCAGCCGTGCCGCGAGGGCCTCCTCCGACTGGTTGGTCCAGCCGAAGCCGAGGCAGTAGCGCTGGCCCTCGAAGGTCGCGCACCGCACCGACGCCTGCGCGAGCGCCGTACGCCCCTCCGCGCGGTCGAGGGCCGCACCCTCGCCGAGCACGCGGTCGATCTCGGCCCGCATCGCGGGCGTGACCCCGCCGCGGCCGACGGCGCCGGGAGCACGGGTCGTCTCGGCGGTCGGGGCGATCTCGCTCCGGTCGTCCTGCCCGCCGTCGGGGAGGAGCGGGACGGCGCCGAGGGTGAGCGCGAGCGCCGCTGCGGCGATGGTCACGGGGTGGCGCCAGAGCGGGCGCGAGGTGTCCTCGTCGGCGATGCGGTGGGCGACCTTGCGGAGGGTCGGGCGGGGAAGTGCAGGCATGGGGGAAGACCTTCGATCCGAGACAGACGGACGCCTCACTGTCCTCTCTGGCCCCAGAAGTCGCAAGTCTCACTCCTGCCCCATCCGGGGGATGTGGGGGTGCGCTCCGGTCGCTCGAGCGGTGCGTGAGCGACATTCCGCAGGCCGGGAATGTGGGTGGGCCACCGCTCGTACGGCGACACGCCGGGGTGCGCCGGCGGGCGGTGCGTGAGCGACATTCCGCGGGCCGGGAATGTGGGTGGGCCACCGCTGGGGGCGGGCGGTGCGTGCGGGAGACGAACGTGGAGCGGATGACGAGACTCGAACTCGCGACATCGACCTTGGGAAGGTCGCGCTCTACCAACTGAGCTACATCCGCAGTGCCGTCCGGTGACGGCGGGCCAGATGCTACTAGACGGGGCTACCGGACCGGCGGGCGCACGCTGGAGAGGGCGGGATGCTTCGGCGCGACGGTGTCGCCGGACGAGCGCCCGGTGAGCCGGCGGTGCACCCACGGCACGAGGAACTCGCGGGTCCACTGCGCGTTGGCGGCCCAGGTCTCGCGGCGCCCGAGGACGGGGAGCGGACCGACGGTCACGGGGTCGAGGCCGTGCTCGACGCCGATGGCCTCGAGGACGGCGTGGGCCAGGTGGGTGTGGCCGGAGCTGTTGAGGTGCATCCGGTCCGTGTCCATCACGCCGGCGATCTCGATGTCGCGCATCCGCCACATGTCGACGACGCTCGCGCCGTGGCGGTCGGCGATCTCGCGGACCCACTCGTTGAAGATCGCCATCCGGCCGCGCATCGGGCCGTAGATCCCGCCGGCACCGGGGTCGAAGATGGTGAACATGACGACGTGCGCGCCGGTCGCGGTGAGTCGCGCGATCGCGTCGTCGTACGTCCGGGCGAGGGCGTCGATGTCGACGCGCGGGCGGAGCACGTCGTTGCCGCCGCCGTGGATGGTGACCAGGTCGGGCTGGAGGGCGAGGGCCGCGTCGACCTGCTCGGTGACGATGGCGCCGAGCTTGCGACCGCGGATGGCGAGGTTGGCGTAGCCGAAGTCGTCGGTCTGCTGCGCCAGCACCTCGGCGACGCGGTCGGCCCAGCCGCGCAGGCCATTGGGTCGAGCGGGGTCGGGGTCGCCGACGCCCTCGGTGAAGGAGTCGCCCAGTGCGACGTAGCGGTGGAAGGTCACCGATCCATTGTGGCCACGAGGGCCGCCGTCTCGAAACTGAGGCTAGGGTCGGCCGCGTGCTGCTCTCTGATCGCGACATCGCCGCCGAGATCGACGCCGGCCGGATCGCCCTCGAGCCCTGGGACCCGCAGATGATGCAGCCCTCGAGCATCGACGTCCGGCTCGACCGCTACTTCCGCGTCTTCGAGAACCACCGCTACCCCCACATCGACCCGGCGGCCGACCAGTCCGAGCTGACCCGCGAGGTCGAGCCGGAGGGCGACGAGCCGTTCATCCTGCACCCGGGCGAGTTCGTGCTCGGGTCGACGTACGAGGTCGTCTCGCTGCCCGACGACGTCGCCGCGCGGGTGGAGGGGAAGTCGTCGCTGGGCCGGCTCGGCCTGCTCACCCACGCGACCGCAGGGTTCGTGGACCCGGGGTTCTCGGGCCACGTCACGCTCGAGCTGGCCAACGTCGCGACGCTGCCGATCAAGCTCTACCCCGGCATGAAGATCGGGCAGTTCTGCTTCTTCCGGCTCTCCTCGCCGAGCGAGCACCCCTACGGCTCCGAGAAGTACGGCTCGCGCTACCAGGGCCAGCGCGGCCCGACCCCGAGCCGGTCGTTCCAGGGGTTCCACCGCACGTCCATCTGAGCGGCGTACGCCGTCACCGTCCCGCCTCCTGCCGGGGTAGTCCACCGGGGGACGGTCGTCCTCGCGCGCCCCGGGCAACCGGAACCCGGTGGACCACCGCGTGGTCCACATCGCGGATTAYGGCACACCCCTGTTGTCTTAATCAGGCGCTGTGTGGTTAGGCTTCCCTAAGTTAGCCTTGCCTTACCGAGCACACGGAGCCCTGATGAAGCGAAGCCACGCCGCGCCCACCCTGATCAAGGTGGCCACGGCCACCGTCCTGGCAGCAGCCTTCGCCGGCTGCAGCACCGGGTCCACCAGCGGCGGCACGGAGGCCGCGGCGGAGCCGACGTCGACCACGTCCGTCGACCCCGACGCCTTCCCGGTCACCATCGAGCACGCGCTCGGCGAGACCACCATCGAGTCCGAGCCGACCCGGGTCGCCACCCTCGGCTGGACCGACCACGACCACGCCCTCGCGCTGGGCGTCGTCCCCGTCGGCGCCACCAAGATCACGTGGGGCGGCAACGACGGCGGCTCGACCGACTGGTTCGACGCGGCCGTCGAGGAGGCCGGCGCCGAGGCGCCCGTGCGCTACGACGACGCCGACGGCGCGCCGATCGACGAGGTTGCCGAGCTGGCACCGGACCTGATCCTGGCGACCAACTCCGGCATCACCGAGGCGGAGTACGCCAAGCTCTCCAAGATCGCGCCGGTCGTCGCCTACCCGGAGGCGCCCTGGACCACTCCGTGGCAGACCTCGCTCGAGATGGTCGGCGAGGCGCTCGGTCGTACGGCGCTCGCCGAGGACGTCGCGGCCGACACCCAGGCCACGATCGACGAGGCCGCCGCGGCCAACCCCGAGCTCGAGGGCGCGGAGCTGATCTACGGCTACCTCGCCGCCACCGACCTCTCCACCGTCGGCATGTACGCCCCCGAGGACCCGCGCGTGTCGATCCTGCGCGACTTCGGCATGGTCGACGCGCCGGCGGTCGCCGACGCCATCAAGCCGGGCGAGTTCTACGGCACGGTCTCCGCCGAGCAAGCGGCCGACCTCGACTCCGACGTGTTCCTCACCTGGGTCGACTCGCCCGACAACGTCGAGACGATCGAGAACGACAAGCTCCTCGGCCAGATCCCCGCGATCGCCGGGGGCCACTGGTACGCCGAGACCGACAAGCAGAACGCGATGGCGTCCACCAACCCCACACCTCTGTCCATCCCGGTCATCGTGAGCGACTTCCTGCCTCACGTGGTCGAGGCCATCGAGGGCTGATGACCGCCCTCGTCCCGACGCGGGACGACGTCTCCAGGGCTCCGGGGGGAGGCCAGAGGCGTCGTCCCGCCCTGCCGGCCAGCGTCGCGATCTCGATCGTGGCGCTGGCCGGTGCCGGCGCCCTGTCGCTGCTGGTGGGGGCGCGAGCGGTGCCGCTCGCCGCCGTCTGGGACGCCGCACATCCCATGCACGCGGTGGTCGAGGCCCGCCTGGACCGCACGCTCCTCGGCCTCGCCGTCGGCGCCGCCCTCGGGTTGGCGGGGGCGGTCATGCAGGGCCTGACCCGCAACCCGCTCGCCGACCCCGGCATCCTCGGGGTCAACGCCGGAGCCACCTTCGCGATGGTCGTCGGGATGACGGCCTTCGGGTTCTCCGGGATGGGCCAGTTCCTCCCGCTCGCCTTCGTCGGTGCCGCCGTCGCGGCGGCGGCGGTCCACGGCATCGCGTCCCTGGGCCGTGACGGCGCGACGCCGATGAAGCTCGCGATCACCGGCGCGGCCCTCAGCGCCGGCCTCGCGAGCTGGACCACCGGCCTGCTCCTGGCCGACCGCAAGACGATGGAGAGCTTCCGCTTCTGGCAGGTCGGCACCGTCGCCGGGCGGGGCACCGACGTGCTCCTCGCCGGGCTCCCGTTCCTGCTCCTCGGCGCAGCGCTGGCGCTCGCCGGCGCGCGCCTGCTCAACACCCTCGCGCTCGGCGACGACCTGGCCCGCGGCCTGGGCCGCCGGACCACCCGCGACCGCCTCGTGATCGCGCTCGCGATCGTCCTGCTCGCCGGCACGGCGACCGCCCTGGCCGGGCCGATCGCCTTCGTCGGCCTCGTCGTGCCCCACGTCGTACGCGCCCTCGTCGGCCCCGACCACCGCCGGCTGCTCCCGTTCTCCATGCTCGGCGGCGCCGTCCTCGTCGTCGTCGCCGACACGGTGGGCCGCGTCGTGCTGCCGCCGTCGGAGGTGCAGGTCGGCATCATGGCCGCCGTCGTCGGCGTCCCCGTCTTCCTCGCCCTGATCCGCCGCACCGGGAGGGCGTTGTGACCGTGACCCTCGGCCGCCCCCTCACCACCGAGCCGCCCACGCCGTCCACCCCGGACGCCCTGGACGTCGTACGCCGTGCGCGCCGCGCGCCGGTGCGCCACCACCGCCGCCTCCTCGCAGGCCTGCTCGTCGCGCTGGTCGGCGCCTTCGCCGCGCGCGTCCTGCTGGGCGACTACACCGTCACGGTCCCCGACTTCGTCCGCATCCTCGGCGGGGAGCAGATCCCCGGCGCCACCTACATCGTGATGGAGTCCAAGCTCCCTCGGGCCGTGCTGGCCGTGCTGGTCGGTGTGGCCTTCGGCGTGGGCGGTGCCATCTTCCAGACCACGCTGCGCAACCCGCTCGCGAGCCCCGACATCGTCGGGGTGAGCCTCGGTGCGAGCGCCGCCGCCATCACGGTGATCGCCCTGGCCGGCTGGACCGGCTGGCCGGTCTCCGCCGCCGCCATCGTCGGTGCCCTCGCCGTCGCGCTCGCGGTGCGCGCCGTCGCCGGTGACCACGGCGGCTTCCGGCTCGTCCTGGCCGGCATCGGCCTCGCCGCTGCCATGCAGTCGGTCATCCAGTACGTCTTCACCCGCGTCGACGAGTACGACGTCCAGCTGGTGCTGCGCTGGCTGACCGGCAGCGTCAACGGCGTCGCGTGGCAGGCGATCGGGCTGCTGGCGCTCGCCCTGGCCGTCCTGCTGCCTGCCACTGCGTGGGTCGCCCGCTCGCTGCGCGCGACCGAGCTCGGCGACGACACGGCCRCCGGCCTCGGCGTCGGGCGCGGCCGTACCGACCTGCTCATGCTCCTCGGCGTGCTGCTCGTCGCGGTCGCCGTCGCCGCGGCGGGCCCCGTCGCGTTCGTCGCCTTCCTGTCCGGGCCGATCGCCCGCGCCCTCAACCACGGACGTACGACGCTCCCGGCGGCCGCTCTCGTCGGGGCGGTGATCGTGCTGGCGGGCGACTACGCCGGCGCCTACGCCTTCGCCGACCTCAACCTGCCCGTGGGCGTCGTCACCGGCGCCTTCGGTGCCCCGTTCCTCCTCTGGCTGCTCGCCCGCGGCCCCCTCAGAGGACACCGTGGAAGGAGGGCGGCATGACCACCGCCACACCCACCCAGCCCGCCCGGCTGGAGGCCAGCAGCCTCACGCTCGGCTACACCGACACCGCCGTCGTGCGCGACCTGGACCTGCAGGTCCCGCACGGCCGCATCACCGTCATCGTCGGTGCGAACGCGTGCGGCAAGTCCACGCTGCTGCGCGGGCTCGCCCGCCTGCTCCGGCCGCGATCGGGCTCGGTCCTGCTCGACGGCGAGGCGATCCACCGGCTGCCGACCAAGCAGGTCGCCCGCACGCTGGGGCTGCTGCCGCAGAACCCCGTCGCGCCCGAGGGCGTGACCGTCGCCGACCTCGTGGGCCGCGGCCGGCACCCGCACCACGGACCCTTCGGCCGCTGGAYCAGCGCCGACGACGAGGCGGTCGCCGAGGCCCTCGCCCTCACCGACACCCTCGGGCTCGCCGACCGCGTCGTCGACGAGCTCTCCGGCGGCCAGCGCCAGCGGGTGTGGATCGCGATGGCGCTCGCCCAGGGCACGGACCTGCTGCTGCTCGACGAGCCGACGACCTACCTCGACGTCGCGCACCAGGTCGAGATGCTCGACCTGCTCGCCGAGCTCAACGCCCGGCGCGGCACCACGATCGTCATGGTGCTCCACGACCTCAACCTCTCCGCCCGCTACGCCGACCACCTCGTCGCCCTGCACACGGGGCAGATCGTCGCCGAGGGCAGTCCGCGCGAGGTCGTCACCGAGGAGGTCGTGCGGACCGTGTTCGGCCTCGACAACCGAGTGATCGACGACCCGGTCTCGCACACGCCCCTCGTCGTGCCCGTCGGCCGCCACCAGCCGCGACGCCCCAGCCCGTCCACCCCTGCCCGCCACGCCAGCCAGGAGATCCGATGACCGTGACCGCCAGCTCGAACCAGGCCGCCCTGCCCATGCTCTTCACCGAGGTCGAGGTGGTCGCGGTCGAGCGGCTCTCGCCGACCTTCGTCCGCGTCGAGCTCGGCAGCCCCGACCTCGCCGAGTTCGGTGTCGACGGTCCACGCTGGGACCAGCGCATCAAGCTCATCCTCCCGGACCCCGAGACGGGCGGCATCACCTCCACCGAGGGCGCCGACGCGACCTGGTTCTCGACCTGGCTCGAGCGTCCGGCGGCCGAGCGCGGTCACATGCGCACCTACACGATCCGCGACGTCCTCGGCTCCGGGGCAGCGACGACCTTCGTCGTCGACATGGTGCTCCACCTCGACGGCGACATGGTCGGCCCCGGCTCGCTCTGGGCCTCGCGCGCCACGGTCGGTGACCGGATCGCGCTGCTCGCGCCGCGGCGGGGCTACCCCTACGGCGGCATCGAGTTCACGCCCGGCCCCGGCGCCGACCTGCTCCTCGTGGGCGACGAGACTGCTGTGCCCGCCGTCTGCACCGTGCTCGAGCAGCTGCCCGACGACGCCCGGGGGACGGCGTTCCTCGAGGTGCCTCTGGCTGCCGACGTCCAGGACGTACGCGGTCCGGCGGGCGTCGAGGTCGTGTGGCTGGCCCGCGAGGGCGACGAGCTCGGCCTCGGCCTGCACGACGCCGTGGTCGCCCACCTGGGCATCCCGGGCGCCCACGTCGACGTCACTCCCGACGAGGTCGACCCCGACCTGTGGGAGACGCCGTTCTACTCCTCCTCCGGCGAGGACGTCCCGGGCGACGTGACGGGCGTGGGCGGCACCTACGCGTGGATCGCGGGCGAGTCCAAGGTCGTCACGGGCCTGCGCCGCCACCTGGTCAAGGAGCTCGGCTTCGACCGCAGCCAGGTCGCCTTCATGGGCTACTGGCGTCGCGGTGTCGCGATGAAGTCCTGAGCGGCCGGCTCCACGACCGGGCGGGGAGCTCGCAACTTCCCGGCCCGTGCGCACGTCTCCATGCGGACAGCACCGACGAAGGAGCCCGCATGCGTACGACGTCCCTGAGCGCCGCGCTCGGTCTGGCCACCGCCCTGGCGGTCACCCCGACCCTGGCCGCACCCGCGTCGGCCGACGCGCCGACCTGTGACGGGAAGACGGCCACGATCGTCGTGCAGTCCACCACGACGTGGCCCAAGCCGTGGGTGGTGGGGACGCCCGGGGACGACGTGATCGTCGGCACCGACGGGCGCGACCGGATCGACGGCGGGGCCGGCAGCGACACGATCTGCAGCCTCGGCAGCGACGACCACGTCGTCGGCGGAGCCGGCGACGACCGGCTCTTCGGCGGGCTGGACGAGTACTACCCCGACGACGACTACTGGGGCGACGTCATCGAGCCCGGCCCGGGCGACGACTTCGTGGACCTGGGCTTCCAGGGCGGCTGGAAGGACATCGACTTCGTCGACAGCGTCTACGCCGACCAGGTGAGCTATGCCAACGCCGCCGGACCGGTCACCGTCGACCTCACCACGCTGACCGCGACCGGCGAGGGCACCGACACGTTCGCCCCGACGCCGGCAGGGAAGTTCACCGGCATCGTCGGCTCGCCGTACGACGACGTGCTGACCGGCGGGCCGGCCGACGACCAGATCCACGGAGGCGGCGGAGACGACACGATCACGGGCGGGCCCGGCGACGACCTGGTGCACGGAGACCTCAGCTGGGCGCCCGACAAGCGCAACTACGACACCTTCGTCCCCGGCGACGACGTGGTCGAGGGCGGCGCCGGCGACGACATCGTCGAGGGCGGCCACGGCGCCGACATCCTCGCCGGGGAGGACGGCGAGGACTACCTCGTCTCCGCGGGTGACGCTGCCGGCACGAGGCTGGACGGTGGACCCGGCGACGACTTGTTCGCCACCTCGCAGCAGACGAGGGCGCGAGGCGGTGGCGGGGACGACACGTTCGAGCTCGGCATCGGACGCGGCCAGAAGGCTGACGGCTCCCGCGTCGTGAACGGCGGGAACGGCCGCGACAGGATCCAGCTCACGTCGTACGTCGGCGGCAAGAACCGGTACGACCTCACGATCCACGTGCCGAAGCGGCGCATCACGGTGGGCGGCGGGCTCTTCGCGAAGATGACCGGCACCGAGGAGTTCATCGTCGAGGGCAACGACGGACCGGGGCTCGTGGAGTTCCGCGGGGGAGCCCGCCCGGAGCTCTTCCGCCTCCGCTGGATCCAGAAGGCCACCGTCCACGCGTACGGCGGCGGCGGTGACGACGTGCTCATCGGTGGCTACCGGGGCGACGTGCTCGACGGAGGCCCCGGCCGCGACTTGCTGGACGGCAGCCGGGGCCGGGACCTCTGCGTGAAGGGCGAGCAGCTGCGCTCCTGCGAGCGACGCTGATCGGCCGTCGGGCGTCAGCGGCGCTTGGTGCGGGGCGCGCGGGGGAAGTAGCGCACGCGCTCGGCGATGCGGTGGCGTGCGATCAGCTCGATGTCGGTGAGTGAGTCATGCATGGCGATGCTCCTTTCGGCTCGGACGTGAGGACGGAACGGGTGGCTGCGGTCAGCTCTCGTGGAGGGTGACGTCGCCGGAGGCGGTGGTGGCACGCACCTCGAGGTAGGGCTGGTCGGGCGCGGGCTCGCCGGTGCTGGGCAGGGTCGAGGTGAGGCGGCCGCTCGCGGTGCGGACGTCGGTCCACACCGGCGTACCCGACACGACGCCGATGCGGACGTCGCCGCTCGCGGTCTTGGCGGTCACGCGGCCCGAGGCGACCTCGGTGACGACCAGGTCGCCCGAGCCGGTGGTGAACACCGCCTCGCCGCCCATCGACAGGACGTGGGCGTCGCCCGATCCGGTCTTGACGGCGAGCTCGTCGCGGGCGGACTCGACGCGGACGTCGCCGCTGCCGGTCGTCACGACCAGCGCGGACTCGGCACGGCGTACGACGACGTCGCCCGAGCCGGACTTGATGCGCGCGTCGCCGAGGAGGTGCTCGGCGACCAGGTCGCCCGAGCCGGTCTGGACGAGGGTGTCGCCGTCGACGACGTCGAGGGACACGTCGCCGGACCCGCTGTCGACGCGGGTGTCGCTGAACCGGCCGTGCGCCGCGACGTCGCTGCTGCCGACCTTGGCCTGGAGCCCGCTGGCGACGGGGACCTCGACGACGATCTCGGCGCGCGGGTCCTTGCCGAGGAACCCGCCGCTGCGGTGCGGGGCGATGATGGCGATCCGGTCGCCGAGGTCGCGCACGTCGAACTCGTCGGCGCGCTCCCCGGTGATGCGGACGGTGGTCTCGGTGGTGTCGGTGGCAGTCACGTCGACGGTCCCGCGACCGTTCTCGACGTAGAGGCCGATCGGCTCCGGGGTGTCGAAGGTGAGGTCCAGCTGGTTGCTCATCGGGTCTCCTGAGGGTGTGCTCGCCCACCGGGCCGGCGGTGCCGGTCCGTGGAGCGATGGGTGGTGGGGCGCGGAGGCCCCGGGACGTCAGGTCGTGGTGGTCAGAGCCAGCCGCTCATCCGGCGGTTGCCCTGCCCCTGCCTGCGGTTGCCTGCGAACGGGTCGTAGCCGACGAAGGGGACGCTGCTGAGGTCGATGTCGACGTTGATGGAGTGGTCGTTGGTGGCGGCGCGCACCACGTTGACCATCCAGGTGTTGAGGCTCTGCCCGGCCGCGGCCGCCTTCTCCTCGGCCCGGGCCTTGACGCCCTCGGGGATGCGGAGGGTGATCCGGGCCAGGTCACCGGCCTCCTCCTCCAGCGGCGCCGGGGGTGCCGGCGGCGGGGGCGGCTCGGGCATCGCGGCCTGGGGCGTGACCTCGACGACGAAGTCGAGCTCGCGGCCCACCAGTCGGACGTCGACGCTGCCGTCGGGGAGCTCGGCGGTGATCTCGGCTGCGGCGTGGGAGATGGCCTCCATCAGCGCGAGGCGGGCACTCGGGTCGAGGGCGTACGCCAGGCGCTCGGCAGCCTGCTTGAGCTCGTCGCTGCCGGCCTCGGATGCGGCCACGAGGTCGCGTCGGAGGCTGTCGACGTACGGGGTGATGTCCATGTGCACCACTCTGACATCACAGTGATGTCATGTCAATGCCTTTGTGATGTCATCTGACGTCGCGGTGACGTCACACCTGCTCTGCGGCCGCTACTCAGCGATCCCCGGTCAGCCGGGGATCGTTGAGCTTGTCGGCCCATGCACGGGCCGACAAGTTCAGCGAGAGCCTGACAACCCCGTCGGTCGAGCTGGCCTCAGAGGTCGAAGAGCGAGCCCGAACCGCTGATGTCGACATCTGTCCGCGGCGTGTGAGCCTGGCCGTCGGAGGCGGGCGTGGGCTCGTCCTCCGTGGTCGGGGGTACGTCGCTCGCGTCCGCCGAGGCCTCGGCTGCGGGCTCGCTGTCGGCGTCGTCCGCGTCGAGCACGGTCTCCGGGTCCTTCGCGGGCGCAGGCTCGGCCTGCTCGGGCTCAGCCTCGAGCTCGGCCGGCTCGGGCTCGGCCGGTGCCGTTGCGTCGTCGGGGTCGCGGAACAAGGCCGCCTGGCTCAGGTCCGCCCCGCTCGGCGGTGCCGACGGGGACTCGGCCTGCGGCTCCGGCTCGGGCTCGGACGTCGCCTCCGGCGCAGCTGCCGTGTCGGGCTCAGCTGCCACCTCGGCGGGCGCGCTGGCGGTTGAGTCGCTGGGAGACTCAACGTCCCCGGCGGCCTCGGCCGGCGCGGGGCTGGCTGCCGGCTGGGTTGCCGGCTGGGTCGCAGCCACCTCGAGGTCGAACAGCGACCCGAGGCTCGACAGGTCCACGTCCGTCGCCGGCGTCGACGTCGTACCGCTCGCGGGCGCCGGCTCGGCACCCGTCGGCTCCGCCTCGGTGGCCGCCTCAGCGACTGGCTCAGTGGGCTCGCTGGCCTTTGAGTCTCCAGGAGACTCAAGGTCCACTGCGGCCTCGGGCTCGGCGGCGGCGGGTGCGGCGGCTGCCGGCTCGGGGGCCGGGAGGTCGAAGAGCGACCCGCTGCCGAGGTCCACCTGGGGGGCGGGTGCGGCAGGCGTGCTGGGCGTTGAGTCGCTGGGAGACTCAACGGCCACTGCGGCCGCAGGCTCCTGCTCCGCCGGGGCTGCCGGGGTCGCCTCGGCGGCGGCCTCGTCGGTGGCCTCGGGCTCGGCGGCTGCCGGCTCGGAAGCGACCGGAGCGGCGGCTGCCGGCTCGGAAGCGACCGGCTCGGGAGCCGCGATGTCGAAGAGCGAGCCTCCGCTGCCCAGGTCCGCGGTCGGCGCGGGGGCGGCCTTCTCCTCGGCGGCGGCGGGCTCGGCCGTGGCTGCCGGCGGGGTCGCGGCAGGGGCGGGCTCCGGCTCGGGGGTGCCGAGGTCGAAGAGCGAGCCACCGGAGCCGAGGTCTGTCGTCGGCTGGGCCACGGGCTTCTCCGCGGCGGGCTTCTCCTCGGCAGGCGCCTCGTCCTTCGGTGCCGCCGGCTCCGGGGCCGGGGTGTCGAAGAGCGACCCGCCGGAGAACGCCTCGGCCGGCTTCTCCTGGGCCTTCTCGTCCGCCTTGGCTGCGGGCGCCTCAGCGGGCGCAGGGGTGTCGAACAGCGATCCGGAGGACGCCGGCGCGGCGGCGGGGGCCGACTCCTCGGGAGCCGGGGTGTCGAAGAGCGACGAGCCGCCGGACGCCTTGGCGGCGGGACCGACGTCGGCGGTCTCGGTGACGGTGTCCTCGGTGACGGTGACGTCACCTGCCTCCGGCTCGTCCTTGGTCGCCACATCGGTGGCGGTCCCACCAGCGGCAGCAGCACCAGCACCAGCGGACGCAGCGGCCGGAGCAGCGGCGGGCGCCGAGCCCGGCGCGGCCTTGGTCGCCTGCTCGCCCTTGACGGACGCGAGCAGCATCTGCGCGACGTCGAGGACCTCGACCTCCTCGCGGGCCTCGCCCGACGCCTGCTGCGACGTCAGCCCGTCGGCGAGCATCACCCGGCAGAACGGGCACCCGACGGCGATCTGGTCGGCGCCGGTGCCGACGGCCTCCCTGGTGCGGTTCATGTTGATCCGCTCGCCGAGGTTCTCCTCCATCCACATGCGCGCGCCACCGGCGCCGCAGCAGAAGGAGCGCTCGGAGTTGCGCTCCATCTCGACGAACTCGGCACCCGGGAGGATCTCGAGCAGCTCGCGCGGCGGCGAGTAGACCTGGTTGTGACGGCCGAGGTAGCACGGGTCGTGATAGGTGATCGAGCGCTTCGCGGCGCCCGCGCCGTCCTTGACGGGCGTCAGCTTCCCCTCGCGCACGAGGCGGTTGAGCAGCTGCGTGTGGTGCACGACCTCGAGCTCGATGCCGAAGTCCTTGTACTCGTTCTTGAGCGTGTTGAAGCAGTGGGCGCAGGTCGAGACGACCTTCTTGACCTTGTACTCCTTGAACGTCTCGACGTTCTGCTGGGCCAGGCCCTGGAAGACGAACTCGTTGCCGGCGCGACGTGCCGGGTCGCCGGTGCAGGTCTCGCCGTTGCCCAGCACGCCGAAGGAGATCCCGGCCATGTCCAGCAGCTCGGCGACCGCCCGGGTCGTCTTCTTGGCACGGTCCTCGTACGCCCCGGCGCAGCCGACCCAGAACAGCCAGTCGACCGACTCGAGGGACTCCAGGTCCTCACCGACGACCGGGACGTCGAACTCCAGGCCCTTGGCCCAGTCCATCCGCGCGCTGGCGGACATGTTCCACGGGTTGCCCTTGTTCTCCAGGCCCTTGAACAGCTGGTTGAGCTCGGCCGGGAAGTTGGACTCCACGAGCAGCTGGTAGCGCCGCATGTCCATGATGTGGTCGACGTGCTCGATGTCGACCGGGCACTGCTGGACGCAGGCGCCGCACGAGGTGCAGCTCCACAGCACGTCCTCGTCGATGACGAAGTCGCCGTCGGCGGGGTTGTAGAAGTAGTCGAGCACGTCGGTGCCCGCACCGGCGGTCTCGCCCTTGGAACCGACGCCGACCAGCTCGCGCTCGGCGTGGGCCTCGACACCGTCGTGCTTGGCGTACGCGTGGTCGCGCAGGCTGGTGATGAGGAGCTTGGGGGAGAGCGGCTTCTCGGTGTTCCAGGCGGGGCACTGCGACTGGCAGCGACCGCACTCGGTGCAGGTGGTGAAGTCGAGGATGCCCTTCCAGGAGAAGTCCTCGACCTTGCCGACGCCGAGCACGGAGTCCTCGTCGAGGTCGTCGATGTCGTCGAGGGTGATCGCCTTGCCCTCGGAGGTGAGCGGCTTCATCGCGCCGAGCGCGGTGCTGCCGTCGGGCTCGCGCTTGAAGTAGATGTTGAACCACGCGGTGAAGCGGTGCCACGCGATGCCCATGGTGATGTTGCGGGCGATCACCATCAGCCAGATCATCGCCAGCGCGATCTTGAAGGCCGCGATGAAGTAGATGAGGTTGTGGAGCGACGACTCGTCGACGGGGTAGATCGCGTCGCCGATCCAGGACGAGATCGGGTAGTGGGAGCGCCCGACCTCCTCGTCCAGCTTCCACTCGGCGGCGCGGACGAAGAGGATCGCCGAGCCCTCGAGCAGTGCCAGCGCCTCGACGAAGTAGGCCTGCCAGAAGGTCGAGCCGAAGAAGCGGCTGCGCCGGCCCTCGGAGCGCGGGTGGTGCTTCTGCCGGTAGATGATCAGGTAGACGATGCCGACCGTGCTGAGCAGGCCGATCAGCTCGCTGAACCACTCGTAGGGGTACCAGTGGCCGATGAGCGGCCAGGCGAAGTCGGGCTTGAAGAGCTGGAAGTACGCCGCCAGGACCGCGGTGCTGAGGAACAGGAACGCCGCGTAGACGAACCAGTGCATGATGCCGACCCAGTGCCACTGCAGCATCCGGGTGTGGAGGAACGTCTCCTTGAGCATCGTGAGCGTGCGACCGGTCGGGTTGTCGCTGCGCCCGGGGGCCGGCTGGCCGCTCCGGATGACGCCCAGCATGCGCCGTACGGCCGGGACCAGCATGGCCACTGCGGCGACGGTCAGTGCGAACGACAGGACGATCGCGAAGATCTGCATGAAGTGCTGCTCCTCGGTAGGGGCGTACAGAGCCGCAGCCTAGGGCCGCCCAACATGCCGACGGCAGGGCCCTGCGGAGTGAGAAGAATCCTACCCGCAGGTAACTTGGCGTCGTGCGGGCGGGCGATCAGTTCACGATCGCGACGTTCTCGACCTCGATCTCACGGGCGTCCTCGCGGTAGCTCGCGACCTTCGCCTTGATCTGGTCGAGGGCATCGGTGAGCCGCTTCACGCCGTCGCGGAGCTTCTGCTGGTGCTCCAGCTGAGCCATGTGCGACTCGCTCGACTCGTCCCAGCCGGGCGTGAGCGACTCGACCCGCTCGAGGAGCTCGGCGATCTGCGTGGTGATCTGGGTGGTGGCGTCGGCCAGGGCGGTCTCCAGCGTGGAGAGGGAGCCCTGGTGGACGACGAGTCCGCGGTCGCTCACCGGGGACCACCGCCCAGGCGGTCCGCGAGGTTGCCCGCCCGCTCGGCCTGGGTCACGTCGTTGGTGGCGTGCTCCTGGGCGACGTACATCAGGCTCTGGGCGTAACCGTCGAGGATCGGGCCGAGGGTGATGGCGACGTCGAACCACTCGTTGATCGCCTCGCCGAAGCCGGCTGCTGCCTGGCCCTTGAACCCCTTGCCGGCCTCGGTCTCGATGGTGGCACCGAGCTCCTGCAGGGTCGTCTGCAACGGCTCCACCGCGTCGGCCACGGCCTGCGCCGCCGCCTGCATCTCGGAGTAGACAAGTCCGACGGCCACGGCCGCCCCCTCTCGCTGGGATCGATCACCCCTTCCTACCCCGTGCGCCGCCCGCTCACACACCCCGGAGCCAGAACGTCCTTCCCGGTTTGAGAGACCGGCCAGAGGGGAATCGGGACCTCATGCCGTCGTACGACTACGAGGTCGACCTCGAGAGCATGGGCCAGGCCGCCCAGGGGCTCAGCGAGACCGTCCAGCTGTTCAAGGACAAGGACGTCGAGGACCTCGTCCCCGGCAAGGGCGACGTGGGGAGCGACGCCGTGTGGGACGCCCTCGACGAGTTCAAGAACCGCTGGGAGGAGGGCGTCAACAACCTCTGCCAGGACGTCGAGGAGATGTCCGGGCGCCTGGGCAAGATCGCGATGAACTACTTCGAGACCGACAAGGCCGGCTACGACGCCCTGTCCGCGCTCAAGGGCACCATCGCCGGGATCAAGGTCATGTGACGTGCCGGACTTCGTGATCGAGGGCAATCCCGGCAACGTCCGGGCCAAGGCCCTCACGATGGAGCAGAAGGGCCAGCTCTTCTACGACACCGGTGACGCGCTGGGGAAGATCGACGTGTCCGGGTGGACCGGTCGCGCCGCCGACGAGTTCCGCGAGGCGCACGACCTCGAGCCGGACCGCTGGGTCAAGGCGGGCAACGGCTTCAAGAAGGCTTCCGGCGGCCTGACGACCTACGCCGGCGCCCTCGAGGACGCGCAGCGGCGAGCCGCCGAGGCCAAGGCCGAGTACGAGCGCGGGGAGCGGGAGTCGGCGAGCGCGCGCACGCAGTACGACTCCTACATGGGCCGGATGCGGTCCTACTGGAGCAGTGGCGGCACCGACCAGGCCGAGCCGTTCGTCGACTGGGGCGACCCGATCCAGCAGGAGGCGCTGGGCGCGTTGAACGCCGCGAGGGCCGACCTCGACAACGCCGCGGCGGTGTGTGCGGGTGAGGTGCGCGCCGGGTGCGCGGACGCGCCGGAGGAGCCCAACTGGCTGGAGTCGGGCCTCAAGTTCGTCGGAGGCATCTTCGAGGGCGCCGGCGAGGCGGTGTGGGACCTGCTGACGATGGTGCCCTTCAGCCCCGTCAACATGGTCATCGACTCCTACAAGCTCGCGACGGGCGACCTCACGCCCGAGGAGCTGATGAAGAAGTACGAGCTCTCGGCCGAGAACGCGTGGTCGATGGCCCAGGGCATCTACACGGGCCTGACCACCGACCCGGTCGGCTTCGGCAAGGAGCTCGGCAAGTCGCTGCTCGACTGGGACACGTGGGCCGACGACCCGGCCCGCGCGATCGGCCACCTCGTCCCCGACGCCGTCGCCGCCGTCGCGACCGCCGGCACCGGCGCGCTGGCCACCCGAGGCGCGAAGGGCGGGATGGACCTGCTGGACGGGCTGTCCGACCTGTCGAAGCTCGACAACCTGGCCGACCTGAACAAGCTCGACAACCTGTCGGACCTCAACAAGCTCGACAACCTGTCCGACCTCAACCGGTTGGACAACCTCTCCGACCTGAGCAGGTACGACGACGTCACCCCGTCGCCGCAGGGCGTCGGTCGCACCCTCGACGACCCGGCCCTCGAGCCGTGGCTGGACGAGGTGACCCAGCAGCACCCGGAGCTCGACCGCGAGGGCGTCCGTGGCATCTGGGACTACACGACCAACGACGGCTACGACGTGATGAACGGCAACATGCGCGAGATCGGCCCCAACGAGCTGAGCGTGCAGGAGCGGATCGACGCCACCAACAAGGGCCTCGACCAGCTGCCGAAGTACGACGGCACCACCTACCGGGCCACCAACCTGCCCGACTCCGTGGTCGACAACATCAACAACGGCGGCAACTACTCCGACCGCGCCTTCACCAGCAGCTCGACCAACCCCAACGTCGCCGAGGGGTTCATGAACCCCGGCAAGGACAACCCCACCCGGATCACGATCGACGGTCACTCGGGCAGCAACGTGGGCCCGTTCTCCGCGGCCAAGTCCGAGGCTGAGATCCTGTTCAAGGGAGGCACCGAGTTCGAGGTGCTCAGCAACACGATCGGGCCCGACGGGGTCCGGCARCTGGTGGTGAGGGAGATCCCGTGAGCGGTCGCGACGACCTGGGCGACATGACCCCGGAGGAGATCGCCGACTGGGCCGCCCGCGACTGGGCCGCTGCCAAGGAGGCGCACAAGGACGACCCGCTGCCGGAGTTCAACCGCGCCAAGCAGGACGACCACCCCCACTGGAACCTCGTCGCCTACATGTTCCACACCCGAGCCGGCGAACGGGTGCTCGTCGACCGCGGCGACGGCGTGCAGGTCGAGGGCACGCTGGGCGGCGTCCGACCCGCACGGGGGCAGGACGAGCTGCTGGTCGACGTCGAGGGCACCACGTGGGCCTGCACCCGGGCCGACGGCGAGCAGTGGGCTCCCGGTGACCGGGGCCGGGTGCGGGTCGAGACGTTGACCGTGCCCGTCGTCGCACGGCACGGTGACGGCTCGGGCGCCAGCGCCCGGTGGAGCCTGCAGACCAACATGGAGGGTCAGCCGTGACGCAGACACCCGACCTGGAAGCCTTCTTCGCGACGCTCGAGCAGCTGCCGCCGCACGAGGGCGTCGTCTTCCGGGGCTGCGAGGCGCGCAGCCACGAGCGGTGGGCGGGGCGGGCCCACGTCACCGAGACGCTGCTGTCCACCTCGCGCGACCCGCGCGTCGCGACCGAGAACTTCAGCACGGAGGCCGTCTACGCGATCCTCAGCCGCGCGGGCCGGGGGATCGAGCAGTTCTCGGCAGCCCGTCACGAGCACGAGGTCGTCTTCCTGCCGGGCACGATCTTCACGCTGGTCACGCGCGTGAGGGTCAAGGACCTCGGCGTGACGATCGTCGAGGAGTTCGTCCCCGAGGCCGAGCCTCCGCCCGTCGACTTCGCCGCGCTCCAGGAGGAGATCGGACGCGCGATCCTGGAGGCCGAGCTGCGCGAGCCGGTGCCCCAGCCCATCCCCGGCAAGTTCGCCGGCGACATCGCGTGACGCTGCCGGACGACGGCGACGCCGCCCGGGCCGACCGGATCGAGGGCGTGCTCCTCGGCGCTGCGTGCGGCGACGCCCTCGGGGTGCCGTACGAGTTCGGCTCGGCGCCACTGGGTCGCGGCGAGGTGCCGCGGATGATCGGCGGCGGCCTCGGGCCCTACGCGCCGGGCGAGTGGAGCGACGACACCCAGATGGCCGTCGTCATCGCCCGGGTGGCCGCCGACCGCGGGCTGCGGACGGTGGACGCGCTCGACGCGATCGTCACCGGGTGGGTCGACTGGCTCGCTGCGGGAGCCACCGATGTCGGCACGCAGACGCGGCAGGTGCTCGGGGCCGTGGCGGGCGAGGAAGCCCGGCGAGCGTGGTCGGCTGCGGCCTCGGCGTCCACCGGCCTCCACCACCGCACCGGACGGACAGCCGGCAACGGGTCGTTGATGCGCACGGGCCCGGTCGCGCTCGCCCTCCTCGACGACCCGGCGATGCTCACGCTCGTCGCACGATGGGTCTCGGAGGCGACCCACCACGACCCGCTCGCAGGAGACGCGTGCGTGCTGTGGTGCCACGCGATCCGGCTGGCCGTCCTCGACGGCGCGCTGCCCGACCTGGTCGGGCTCGTCGACGTCGTGCCGCTCGCCCGACGGGAGCAGTGGGCGGTTTGGATCGCTGACGCCGAGCGTCGTACGCCGTCCGCGTTCGCGCCCAACGGCTACGTCGTCACCGCCCTCCAAGCGGCGTGGTCGGCGATCCGCCATCCGGTCGGCGACGGACCGCCGGTCGTCGCTTCGCTCGTGGCGGCGGTGCACGCGGGCGACGACACCGACACGGTCGCCGCGATCGCCGGGGCACTTCTCGGCGCGGCCCACGGGGCGTCGGCCCTGCCCGCGGACTGGCTCGAGGCCGTGCACGGGTGGCCCGGCCTGCGGGCCGACGACCTGCGCGACCTCGCTCGGCGGGTGGTCGAACGCGGAGCCGCGGACGCGGCCGCTCATCGGGTCCCGTCGTGAAGGCGCCGTTGACTGCTCAGCCGCGGCCTACGCCCGTCACCTTGCCGGAGCGGGACAGCTCGACGGTCATCAGCACCCGCTTCCTGCCCGGCTCCTTCGCGCAGTAGGTGAGCTCGCGGCCGAGGCGCTGCCACGGCTGACCCACCCGTCGCATGAGGGCGCGGACGCCGATCCCGGTGCCCGCGGCGCGGGTGAACCGCTTCACGGACGTCCGCAGGCCCGGGTTGCGGCACGAGTCGGGGGCCAGGCCCCACGCGCGCTCCCAGGTCTGGAGGTAGGCCTCGGCGCCGCGGGCCAGGTCGGCCCCGAGCGCCGGCCCGTCGGCACCCGCCACGTGCTCGGCGTCCTCGACCCAGTCGGCGTACAGCCCGTAGTGCGCGACGCCGTCGGAGTTGACGTCGTACACCCGCTCGCCGCTGCGCTGCCGGTCGACCCGGACGCCACCGAGACCGGTGAAGGGGTACGTCACCGGGTCGGCCGCGTCGACGCCGCGTGGGTCGCCCTGCGCGCCGAAGCCGTTCATGTCGGACCCGAAGCCGAAGCCGAAGTAGAAGCGGGGGTCGGTCCAGCCGAGGTGCTGGCGCCACTTCTCCACGAAGCCGGTCGAGTCGCCGGCGTAGGGCGCGACGAAGCCACCGAGGCGGTAGATCCGTGGGTAGGCGTCGGGCGTGGACCACGAGTGGGACGACACGACGCCCACGGGGCGACCGGCGGCCTGCTGCTGCTCGAGGTAGTCGAGGGCCGCGTTGCGTCCGGCGACGCTCATGTGGTCCGGGTCGAAGAGGATCCGCTGGTCGATCATCGCCGAGATGAGCCGCTCGCCGAGCGGGCTGAGCCCGAGCTGGTTGCAGTGCGGGCCGGCCGGGTAGACGGGCGCCGGCTGCACGCCCAGGTCGCCGAACAGCTTCCAGATGGCGCCGAAGATCGCGTCCTGGTCGGGGGTGGCCTGCCGGCCGCCGCCCAGGCTGTCGAGGTCGCCCAGGTTCGGCGACTGGAGCCGGTCCTCGGTGCCGGCGGGGTAGGCGGCGGGGCACTGCTGCATCCGCAGGAAGGACCCGGTGCTGAGGAAGTTGGCGCTGTTGGTCAGCGTGCCGGTGGTCCCGGCGTCGCCGGCCACGCCGGTGAAGGCGTTGTCGAACTTGTTGGTGAGCTCCATCTGGCTGACGCCGAGCCGCTTCATCTCGGCGAGCTCCGCGAGCATCTGCTCCTCGGTGCAGGTGGGTCGCCCGAGCTGGACGTTGCACCCCAGCGGCACGGACGTCTCCATGCCCATCACCACGGCGAGCTTGCCCTGGTTGATGACYTTCCGCGCCTCGAACGGGTTGGTGACGATGCGGTACCAGCCGCGGCCGGGACCGCCGTACTGCGCGTCGATGTAGTCCTGCATCGCGCGCATCCCCTTGGCCTGGAGGCGCACGGAGTCGCGGTCGTCGCACGAGTTCTTCTTGAGCGGGTAGACCGTGCAGAGGACGTGGTTCTCGGTCAGCAGGCTGGTGTGGATGCGCAGGCCGGCGCGCCAGCTGCGCTCGAGCCACCGGTAGTAGACCTGCTGGTGCGTGAGCGAGTGCGGGTTGGGCCAGTAGGAGAACGTCGGCCAGCCGACCGGGTCGTGGCCGGTGCCCGGGGTCTTGTCGGCGAGCACGTCCTCGAGCGCCGCACCGCGGCCGTCGGCGACCTGGTGGTCGGGGCAGTCGACGAGGGCGGCGGGTGCGCCGTAGCGGTGGAAGGGCGGGCTGCAGATCACGCGGCCGCCGAGGAACTCGTGGGTCTGCCCGTGGACGTGCGGGTCGACCCAGCCGCGGACCTCCTGGAAGGACGAGACGCCACCGAACGGGCGGCCCCGCACGTTGGTGCCGACCTCGGGGAACGCGGCGCACCCGGTCGTACGACGCAGCGCGAAGGCCTCGGCCGCCCCAGTGGCCAGGCCGCTGTCCGCCCGCCGCAGCGAGCGGCCGTCTGCGAGGGTGAAGGTGAACCGGCCCCTGCCGACCTTCTTCACGGTCCAGTCCGCCAGCGGTGACGGCTCGGTCGCAGGGCCCGCGCCGTCGGTCCCCGACGCGGCGAGGAAGGTGCGGTCGGGGGCGTAGAGGAGGTAGGAGCCGAGCCCGGTCGCCTGGAACGTCAGCCGGCTGCCCGCGAGGCGGTAGCAACCCCCGGCCATGGCGTACACGCTCTCGGGGACCGCTCGGCGCTTGCTCCGCAGGGGTACGCCGGTGAGCCGCGGCTCGTGCTGCGTGCGCTGCTCCGCGACCCGGGCGAGGCTGGCCGCGCGCTGTCGTGGGGTGGTGCGGTCCGGTGCCGCGGCCGCCTCGCCGCTGCGGCTGACGGCGTTCTTGGTCGACGGGTCGTCGTGCACGTGGCCGTCGCCGGTGACCGCCGCGGTCTCCACGGTGTCGTAGGCGGTGCCGGTCGCGCCGTCGCGGTGGGTGTGCGGCCGCCGCTCGGCGCGCACCTCGGCCCGCTCGCGGGCCTGCGCGTCGTAGGTCGACGGCAGGTCGCCGCGCCCGGTCCCCGTCGGCGCGGCGGCGACGAATCCGCCCACCACCAACCCTCCCGCGGTCAGCAGGGAGATCGCGATGCGCTGCACGTGACGGGGTGTCGGCTCCACGGGTGCTCCTTGTCGTCGTCCCCGCTCAACGAGGGCGCCGCCCCGCGGGTCACGCTGCCCGGCTCGGTCCGCCTGCTCGAAGGCTCCTCCCACATTGCTCGAAGATCGACTCACGGACACCCGCGCGGGCGTAGCCTCCGAGCGCCGGAGGAGGGGGCTCGTCCGGCGGGGCTGACGGAGGGGTCGAGCGATGTGGGGCATGCGCAGGTTGCTGGTCGTCGTGCTGGTCGCGGCGGCCGTGCTCGCGGGTGCGCCCGCGGGTGCCGGTCCGGTGACGACCGCCGCCGACGGGACCGATCGGTCCGCGGCGCTCGGCCGGCTCTCGATCCCGGCGCTCGGCGTGGACGCCGGGATCATCCCGGTCGGCGTGACGCGGGCCGGCCACCTCGCGATCGGGCGGAGCGTCCGCGACGTCTACCGCTGGCGCTCGGGCGTGCTGCCCGGCCAGGAGGGGAGCGCCGTCCTGGCAGGGCACACGTGGTCCCAGGGGCACGGGGTGTTCGACGACCTCGGCCAGCTGCGCCCCGGCAACCACGTCGTCGTGGGACGCAACCGCTTCGAGGTGACCCGCGTGCGTCGGGTCTCCGGGATGACGCGCTCGGCCGTCGCCGGGCTCTTCAGTGATCGCGGCGCCCCGCGCCTGGTCCTCATCACGTGCGGCGACCGCAACGACCTGACCGGCGTCTACCGCACCCGGATCATCGTCAACGCGCGCCTGCTGCCCTCCCGCTGACCCGCCGGGTCAGCCGGGCGGCCGTCATGGTCACGGCAGTCGCGATCGCGTCGACGTCACCGGCGTCGCTGGGGAAGGTCACCGCCACCCCGGCCACCGGGTGGGCGTTGTGGTCGAGCACGGCAGCCGCCACGCTCTGCAGCCCGGGCGTCACCTCGCCGTCCTCGGTCGCGTGGCCCCGCTGCCGCGTCTCGGACAGCACGGTGCGCAGGGCGCTCAACGACGACGGGCCCTTGCCGTGCCGGTCGACGAACGCGGCCCGGTCGGGATACAGCGCACGGACCTGGCTGGCCGGCAGCGCGGCGAGGATGGTCCGACCGGAGGCGGTCAGGTGGGCGGGCAGGCGTACGCCGACGTCGGTGACCAGCGGCGGCCGCCCGGGTGCCCGCTCCTCGATGACGTAGAGGACGTCGCGTCCGTGGAGCACCGCCAGGTGGGCGCCGTGCCCGGTCCGGTCGACGAGCTCGGCGAGCGGCCGGCGCGCCAGGCGGGCCAGCGGCTCCTGGCGGGTGAAGCCGCTGCCCACCTCGAAGGCGGCCACGCCGAGCCCGTAGCGGTGCTCGTCGGGCAGGTGCACGACGAAGCCCTCGTCGATCATCGTGTTGAGCAGGTGGTACGCCGTGCTGCGCGGCAGGTCGCACGCGCGCACGATCCGGTCGAGGGGGACCGGGTCGGCCTGCGTGGCCAGGAACCGCAGCACCCGCAGGGTGCGCGTCGCTGCGGGGACCTGGCTCACGGGGGTCCGCGATCAGGACTTGTCGGATCCCTTGGTGAACCAGCCGCCGCCGGTGTCGGTCTGCTCGATCGGCTTGCCGGGCATCTCGTTGGCGCCCGGGGTGCGGCGCGGGAGCAGCGGGGCCCGGCCGTCCTGCGTGCCGTCCCCGGTCTCCGAGGTGGCCGGCTGCTCGGCGGCGGGCTGCTCGGCGGCGGGCTGCTCGGGAGCCGGCTCGGACACGGGCTGCTCGGTGGTGGTCGGCTCCGTCGGAGTCGGCTCGGCAGCGGTCGGCTCGGTCACGGGCTGCTCGGTCGGCTCGGCGTTGACCTCCGACGGCGGGGTGGGGGTGTGGTCGGCGGTGCCGGGGACCTGGGGCGCGTAGTCGTCGGCCTTGTGGTCGACGCGCGGGTCGACCCGGTCGGCCGCGCGGACCTGTCCCTCGTGGGTCGCTTCGATCTGCTGCGCGGCCAGTCGGGCCTCGTGGGCCTCCGCCTCGGCCTTGGCGGCTGCGGCGCGGGCCTGCTCGGCCTCGGCCTCAGCGGCGGCCGCGCGCTCCTGGGCGGGGGCGATCGTGGACTGCGCCTGCGTCGCGGCCTGGGTGCGGAGCTGGTCGGCGCGGGCGACGTTGGCCTCGCGGTTCTTCTTCCGGGCGAGGAACGCTGCCACAGCGATCACGACGGCGATGATGACGAGGACGATGATGAGGGTGGTCACGGGCTTCCTCTTTCACGGGACAGGGGCGGCCAGTCTTCCAGCACCGGCCGTCCCTGTCCTGCGTTGCGTCGCGAGGCGCGCGGATCAGGTGCGGCGGGTGCCGTCGGTCCCGTCCGTGCGGCGCGGGTCGTCCGCGTCGAGCACCGTGTCGGGGTCGTGCGTCGCGGTGCTGCGGCCGTCACCCGTCGTACCGGGGGCGTAGTCGTCGGACGAGGTGTCCACGCGCGGGTCGACCTGGTCGGCCGTGCGGAGCCGGTCCTCGTGCACCGCCTGCTGCTGGGTGGCCGCTACCTGGGCCTCGCGGGCACGGGCCTGGGCGCGCTCAGCCTCGAGCCGCGCGCGCTCGGCCTCGGCCTCGGCCTCCTTGGCCTGCACCTGGGTCTCCGGGATGTCCCGGGCGTGCTCCTGCGCCTCGGTCCGCAGCTGCTCGGCGTGCTCGTGCTGCTTCTTCTTCCGCTGCTGGGCGACCAGCCAGGCGACGAGCGCCGCCACGACCAGCACCACGACCAGGACGATGATCCATGTCGTCGCGTCCATCGGGGACCTCCTTGGTTCTCGGGCTTGCATGCGCGGCCCGGGCGGACCGCACGCCTTCCACCGTGCCACGCGCCGCCCGTTTCGGTGCCCTCCGTACGGGTGAGTGATCCGGTCTCGGATGCGAGACTGCACCCGTCGCTGGCCTCTGGCGGCGCCCCGCCGACAGGCGTTGGATGAGGTGCATGCAGACCGTTCACGTCGGGGTCGGCCCCGTCTCGTTCGACGACCTCGTCCACGTCGCCCGTGAGGGCGCCCCCGTCGTCCTCACCGACGACGCGCTGTCCGCGATCGACCGTGCCCGCGGGGTGGTCGAGGCGCTCGCCGCCGCGGAGACGCCGACCTACGGCGTCAGCACCGGCTTCGGCGCCCTCGCCACCCGCCACATCCCGACCGAGATGCGCGCTCAGCTGCAGCGGTCGCTCGTGCGGTCCCACGCCGCCGGCTCCGGTCCCGAGGTGGAGCGCGAGGTGGTGCGGGCACTGATGCTGCTGCGGCTGTCGACGCTCGCGACGGGTCGCACCGGCGTACGCCGCGAGACCGCGCAGCTGATGGCCGACCTGCTGTCGCACGGCATCACCCCGGTGGTGCGGGAGTACGGCTCGCTCGGCTGCTCCGGCGACCTCGCGCCGCTCTCGCACTGCGCGCTCGCGCTGATGGGGGAGGGCGACGTCCGTGACGCCGACGGCACGCTGGTGCCGGCCGCGGACGCCCTCGCGGCCGTCGGCCTCGAGCCCGTGGAGCTGGTCGCCAAGGAGGGCCTCGCGCTCATCAACGGCACCGACGGGATGCTGGGCATGCTCGTCATGGCGATCACCGACCTGCGGATGCTGCTGCGTACCGCCGACGTCGCCGCGGCGATGAGCGTCGAGGCGCAGCTCGGCACCGACCGGGTCTTCGCCGCCGAGCTCCAGGACATCCGCCCCCACCCCGGCCAGGCCCTGTCGGCGGCCAACCTGACCTCGCTGATGGCCGGCTCCGCGATCGTGGCCTCGCACCGCACCGGCGACTGCAACCGCGTCCAGGACGCCTACTCACTGCGCTGCTCGCCGCAGGTGCACGGGGCTGCCCGTGACACCGTCGAGCACGCCGCGACCGTCGCCGGCCGCGAGCTCGCAAGCGCGATCGACAACCCCGTGGTGGTCGGCGACCGCGTCGAGTCCAACGGCAACTTCCACGGGGCGCCGGTCGGCTACGTGCTCGACTTCCTCGCGATCGTCGCCGCCGACGTCGCGTCGATCAGCGAGCGACGGACAGACCGCTTCCTCGACCGGTCGCGCAGCCACGGGCTGCCGCCGTTCCTCGCCGCCGACCCGGGGGTCGACAGCGGGCACATGATCGCGCAGTACACCCAGGCCTCGATCGTCTCGGAGATGAAGCGGCTCGCGGTCCCGGCGTCGGTGGACTCCATCCCCTCCAGCGCGATGCAGGAGGACCACGTGTCGATGGGCTGGAACGCCGCCCGCAAGCTGCGCCGGTCCGTCGACGGGCTGTCGCGGGTGGTCGCCGTCGAGGTGCTGACCGCGGCTCGCGCGCTCGACCTCCGCGCGCCCCTCACCCCGTCGCCGGCCACCGGTGCGGTCGTCGACCTCCTCCGCAGCAACGGCATCGCCGGCCCCGGCCCCGACCGCCACCTCTCGCCCGAGATCGAGGCCGCCGTCGACCTCGTCCAGTCCGGCGCCGTGCTCGCCGCCGCCGAGAGCGTGCTCGGCCAGCTGGCCTGAGGCCGCGACGCGACGTCCGGTCCGCACCTGTGCCGGTGTGCCGTTCCGGGGACGCGGCGCGTCACGGGCACTACGGTCACATCTCGTGAGAAGGAGCATGTGCGGCATCGTCCTGACGGGGATCCTCGGCGCGGCCGTAGTCGGCCCCGCTGCTCACGCGCTGCCGGTAGCGGCGAGCCCGCGTCCCGCCGCGGCACCGTCGGCGGCTGGCCCGTGGAAGTGCTGGTGGGCCCCGACGATGGACGACAACTGGCACAACGACGCGCTGTGCTCCGACGGCGTGCGCAAGGTGCGGCCCCACCTTCGACCGGCTGACTCCTACATCACCCGTGACGAGCTGATGAGCTCTGCGCGGGCCTGGGCGCGCGCCCGCAACGGCGGCCGCTGAGCGCGTCGCTCCCGAGCGGGCAGTCTCGGATCACAGACTGCGAACCGGGTCGGCCTCTTTCCGTGGCCGACGCCGCGGCGTTTTGATGAGGGCATGACCACGGACGCTCCTCACGGCAACCCCCGCCTGCCCATCCACGCCGCCACCGGCACCGGGCTGACCGCGAAGTCGTGGCAGACCGAGGCGCCGCTGCGGATGCTGATGAACAACCTCGACCCCGACAACGCCGAGCGCCCCGAGGACCTCGTCGTCTACGGCGGCACCGGCAAGGCCGCGCGCAGCTGGGAGGCGTACGACGCCCTCGTGCGCACCCTGCGCGACCTCGAGGACGACGAGACCCTGCTCGTGCAGTCGGGCAAGCCCGTCGGCGTGATGCGCACCCACGCGTGGGCGCCGCGCGTGCTGATCGCCAACTCCAACCTGGTCGGCGACTGGGCCAACTGGGAGGAGTTCCGCAGGCTCGAGGACCTCGGCCTCACGATGTACGGCCAGATGACCGCCGGCTCGTGGATCTACATCGGCACCCAGGGGATCCTCCAGGGCACGTTCGAGACGTTCGCCGCCATCGCCGACAAGAGGTTCGGCGAGACGCTGGCCGGGACGATCACCGTCACCGCGGGCCTCGGCGGCATGGGCGGCGCCCAGCCGCTCGCCGTGACGATGAACGACGGCGTGGCCATCTGCATCGAGTGCGACCAGCACCGCATCGACCGCCGGCTCGAGACGCGCTACCTCGACGTCCAGGCGCGCGACCTCGACCACGCGCTCGAGCTCGCGCTCGAGGCACGCGCCGAGCGGCGCGGGTTGTCGATCGGCCTCCTCGGCAACGCTGCCGAGGTGCTGCCGGAGATCCTCGAGCGCCACCTCGAGCGGCAGGAGCAGGGTGACGGCCCGCTCGTCGACATCGTCACCGACCAGACCTCCGCGCACGACCCGCTCTTCTACCTGCCGGCAGGGACGTCGTACGACGACTGGGAGCGCGAGCGCACCGAGGACCCGCGCGGGTTCACCAAGCGCAGCCAGGAGTCGATGGCCCGCCATGTGCGGGCGATGGTCGAGCTGCAGGACGCGGGCGCCGAGGTCTTCGACTACGGCAACTCGATCCGCGACGAGGCTCGCAAGGGCGGCTACGACCGGGCCTTCGAGTTCCCCGGCTTCGTGCCGGCCTACATCCGACCGCTCTTCTGCGAGGGCAAGGGCCCGTTCCGCTGGGCCGCGCTGTCCGGTGACCCCGAGGACATCTACGCCACCGACCGGGCCATCAAGGAGCTCTTCCCGGCCGACGAGAAGCCGGAGTACGCCCGCCTGCACGCGTGGCTCGACATGGCGAGCGAGCGGGTGCAGTTCCAGGGGCTGCCGGCACGGATCTGTTGGCTGGGCTACGGCGACCGCGCGAAGGCCGGGGCGAAGTTCAACGAGATGGTCGCCAGCGGCGAGCTCACGGCGCCGATCGTGATCGGCCGCGACCACCTCGACTGCGGCTCGGTCGCCTCGCCCTACCGCGAGACCGAGGCGATGCTCGACGGGTCCGACGCCATCGCCGACTGGGCGATCCTCAACGCACTGGTCAACACCGCATCCGGCGCCACCTGGGTCTCCTTCCACCACGGCGGCGGCGTCGGCATCGGCCGCTCGCTCCACGCCGGTCAGGTCACCGTCGCCGACGGCACGGACCTCGCGGCGGAGAAGATCGAGCGCGTCCTGACCAACGACCCGGGCATGGGCGTCATCCGCCACGTCGACGCGGGCTACGACCGCGCGATCGAGGTCGCCGACGAGCGCGGGGTCCGCGTGCCCATGCGCGACTGAGGCCACCCGCGTGGGGAACCAACGGCATCAGGCATGGGCCGATCGAGGTGCCGATGGTTCCCCAACAGAGGCGTCGCTGATGACAGGGTGCAGCCCCATGGACGCCGACGCCGCGAAGGCCAACCTGCACTCCTACCTGAAGCACGAGCGCCAGGCGGTGCTCGCCAAGCTCGACGGCCTGTCGGAGTACGACGTACGGCGCCCGCGGACCGTCACCGGGACCAACCTCCTCGGGCTGGTCAAGCACCTCGCGACCTGGGAGGCGCGCTACCTCGGCGAGGTCTTCGACCGTCCCTTCCCCGAGCCGCTGCCCCGGTGGGACGTGGAGGCGGACCGGCTCGACGACATGTGGGCGACCGCGGACGAGTCGCGCAGCGAGGTCGTCGACCGCTACCGGCGCGTGTGGGCGCACGGCGACGCGACGGTGGCGGCGCTCGACCTCGACGCGGTCGGCCGGGTGGAGTGGTGGGGTGACGCCGAGGTGCCCTTGTTCAACGTCCTGGTGCACCTGCTCGCCGAGACCAGCCGGCACGCGGGCCACGCCGACATCCTCCGCGAGGAGCTCGACGGAGCGGTCGGCACCGACGCGGAGGCGATGGCGGCGGACGGGCACGACGCGGCGTTCTGGGCCGACCGGCGGGCGCAGATCGAGGCGACCGCCCGCGCGGCGGCCGCCTGAGGGGACGGCGTCCTCGCGAACGGCTGACTTTCGCGGCGGCGTACGTCAGGATCCCTCCATGGCATCGGGGGAGAAGAAGCCGGCGCGTTCGCGCGCCGTGCTCACGGACATCAGCTCGCGCGCGTGGGAACACCCGGCGGACAAGGGCGCACTCGTCGCACTGCGCAAGCTCAAGGGCTTCGACGTGCTGCTCAAGACCATGTCGGGGGTGTTCCGGGAGCGGGCCTGGCGGCTGACGCTGCTCGGGTCCGCGGTGCTGGTCGACGAGCGCCAGTTCGCGCGGCTCCACCGTCTGCTCGCGGAGGTCGGTCGGAGCCTCGACGTCAGCGACCTTCCCGAGATGTACGTCGCGGCCGACCCCGCGCTGAGTGCCGCCACGGTCGGCATGGACCGGCCGATCATCGTGCTCTCGTCGGGTCTGGTGCACCACCTCGACGACGACGAGATGCGCTTCGTGATCGGCCACGAGCTCGGCCACGCCGTGAGTGGGCACGCGGTCTACCGCACCCTGCTGATGCGGCTCCTCGGCCTCGGCGGGCTGCTCTACGCCTTGCCCGGCGGCGCGATCGGTATCCGGATGGTGACCGTCGGACTGCTGGAGTGGTCGCGCAAGGCCGAGCTCTCCGCCGACCGTGCCGGCCTGCTGGCCACGCAGGACCCGACCGCGGCCCTGCGCACGCACATGAAGATCGCCAGCGGGGGCACGCTCGACGAGCTCGACGTCACGTCGTTCCTCCAGCAGGGGGCGCAGTACGACGAGGGCGGCGACGTCCGCGAGTCCCTGATCAAGCTCTCGCTGCTGCAGCAGCAGAGCCACCCGTTCGCCGTCGTCCGGGCCACCGAGCTGCGGCGCTGGATCGACTCGGGCGCGTACACGACGATCCTCGGCGGTGACTACCCGCGCCGGGCCGACGACGACACCGCCTCGGTCAGCGCGGCTGCGCAGGAGGCGGCCACGAGCTACACCGCGTCGTTCGAGCGCACCCAGGACACCCTCGGCAAGCTGGTGCACGACCTCGCCGGCTGGATGGGCACGGCCAGCACCTGGGTCAACGATCGCTTCCGCCGGGGTCCCGAGAGCGCCTGAGCGCGCTCCCGGACGTCCGGGGCGGCGGGTCAGGTCTCGGCAGCAAGGGCGCCGACCCGTCGCGCCGACGCCTTCACCAGGTAGGCCACGGTCCCGGTGAAGTCGCCCGCACCGTCCTCGGTGGCGGCCGCGATCGCCGCGAAGGTGACGGTCTGGAAGACGAGGTCGGCGAGCGGCGCCAGGGCCAGGGCGCGGTCCACGTCGGCCTCGGGGTACGCCTCCCGCCACGGCTCGGCGAAGGCGGCGAGCTGCTGATCGGCGTCCGCGCCCGCGTCGTCGGAGGCGACGAAGTACGCCAGGTGGCTGCCGTCGAGGAACGGGTGGCTGATGCAGGCGTCGGTCCAGTCGAACAGGCGGAGGGTCTGACCGTCGTAGGCCACGTTGCCGGGGTGCAGGTCGCCGTGGGCCAACGTGTCGGGCAGGCCCGTGCTCCAGAACTCCCGGACGCGCTCCTCCACCTCGTCGGCCGCCCCGAGGACCGCGGCACGGTCGTCCTCGGTCAGCAGCGCCATCTCGGGGTCGTGGGCCAGCACGTCGCGCCAGGCTGCCAGCGTGGGCCCGAGGCCGCGGTCCGGGCAGCCGGCCGCCCGGAGCTCGTCGAGCCAGGCGAGCGACGCGAGCTGGGCTGCTGCCCACACGGGCGCGAGCGCCTCGGCCGCGCCCTCGGCACGGTCGGACGCGCCCGCGAGCGGCTCCATCAGCAGCCAGCCCTCCGCGTCGTCGGCCGCCACCACGATCGGCACCAGGCCGGGCAGCCGCTGCGAGAGACGATGGAGGATCGCGGCCTCGGCACGGAAGTGGTCGCAGCACGCCTTGAACCAGAGGGTGCCGTCCGACGTCGGGACCTCGAGCACCGCGGAGATGGACCACACGCGGTGCGTGCGGACCGGCTCCGTCCGCCGTCGGCCGCGAGCGCTCAGGCAGTCGTCGATCCAGGCCTCGACCCGGTCGTACCACCCGGCCTGGAACCAGTCGGGTCGCTGTCGTGGCGCACTGCCGGAGTGCTGCGCCAGTGCGGTGCCGACCCGCGCGCCGAACGGTTCGGCGAGGTCGCCGACCGGCAGCCAGGCGCCGCCGGCGACACCGTCGGGATGTCCCCTCAGCGCCAGCACGTGGAGGAGGTCGGCCCGGACGGACTCGTCGGGCTGCGGCAGCGGGATCGGCGGGGCGGCGTGCACGCCGTCGGCCACGTGCCGGGTCGCGGTCCGGGTCGGGTCGTCGTCCTCGTCCGCGTGCACGAAGGTGGGCAGCGCGCCGTCCTCCGACCACACCGTCCCGTCGTGGACCAGCGCGACGTGGTGGGTCCGGGTCCGGGCGGGCGCCTGCTGGTCGTCGGTCGTCACCGGAGGATTGTGTCCCGGTCCCCGTGAGCCCGGCACGCGAATATGCGGTCTGACGAGGCCTGTGACGCAGCTAGGCCCCGGACACCAGTGGTGTCCGGGGCCGTGTCGCCAGGTGGTGGCGAGCCGCTACCAGACCCGTCGGGAGGAGCCGCCGATCGGCACGAAGTTGAGCACCAGGCCGACGACGATCAGGATGATGCCGAGGGTCGTCAGGATGCTCTGCGGGAGCAGGAGTCCGAGGATGAGAAGGATCAGTCCGAGGACAATCATGGGTGTGCCTCCTAGGTGATGCGGGGGGATGCGGCCGACCCATCGTTGGGCGGGCCGGATCACTCTGGCGGTCCCCGACCCGGTTCGCAAAGCCGGATCCTCCCTACGGGTGAAGGTGTGTCCATGCTCTGTCCACCCTGACAGGAGCGCGCTCAGTCCGTGCCGAGCGCCTTGATCGCCTCGTCGATGGCCAGCGTCCGACGTGCGGACTCGACGTGGAGGTTCTCCACCATCTTGCCGTTGAAGGTCACCACACCCGCCCCCTTGCCGTCCTCCCAGGCGGCGATCAGGCCGCGGGCGTCCTCGACCGCCTGCTCGCTCGGGGCGAAGGCGGCGTTGGCGCCCTCGACCTGGCCGGGGTGGATGAGCGTCTTGCCGTCGAAGCCCATCTGGCGGCCCTGCTCGCACTCGGCGAGGAAGCCCTCGGTGTCCTTGACGTCGTTGTAGACGCCGTCGATGACGGCGATGCCCGCGGCCCGGCCGGCGAGCAGGGCGGTGTGCAGGCTGGGCAGGATCGGCCCGCGCCCCGGCACGTGCTCGGCGAACAGCTCCTTGACCAGGTCGTTGGTGCCGAGGACGAAGGCACCGATCCGCTCCGAGGCCCGCGCGATGGCGAGGGCGTCGAGGATCGCGACGGGGGTCTCGACCATGGCCCAGAGACGGGTGTGGTCGGGCGCACCGGCCTTCTCCATCGCGGTGACCAGCCGCGCGACGTCGTCGGCGCTGTCGACCTTGGGGACCACGATCGCTGCGGGCCCGGCCTGGCTGGCGGCGACGATGTCGTCGTCGTGCCACTCGGTGCCGAGGCCGTTGACGCGGACGGCGACCGTACGACGCCCGTAGTCGCCGCTGGCCGCGGCGGCGGCCGCCGCCTCGCGGGCAGCCGGCTTGGCGTCGGGCGCCACGGCGTCCTCGAGGTCGAGGATCAGGCCGTCGCAGGCGATCGTCTTCGCCTTCTCGAGCGCGCGCACGTTGGAGCTCGGCATGTAGAGGACCGAGCGGAGGGGGGTGAAGTCGCTCATGCCTGCACCTCTCCGTCCGCCGAGATGGCGTCGTACTGCTTCTTCAGCTCGGGGTCGATCGCGGCGAGCTCCGCGGCGAGCGCGACCATCACCTGGCACTGCTTCACCGAGGCGTCGTCCTCCATCTTCCCGTCGATCATCACTGCACCGGTGCCGTCGCCCATCGCGGCGATCACCCGCCGGGCGTGGGCGACGTCCTCGACGCTGGGGGAGAAGACCTTGTTGGCGATCGTGATCTGCGCCGGGTGCAGGCTCCAGGCGCCGACACAGCCCAGGAGGAACGCGTTGCGGAACTGGTCCTCGCACGCGACGGTGTCCTTGATGTCGCCGAACGGCCCGTAGTAGGGGTAGATGCCGTGCATCGCGCACGCGTCGACCATGCGGGCGATCGTGTAGTGCCACAGGTCCTGCTGGTACGACGTCCGCTGGGCGTCGTACTGCGGCACGCCGAGGTCGTCACGCACCGGGTCCTGCCGGACGAGGTAACCGGGGTGCCCGCCACCGACCCGCGTCGTCTTCATCCGGCGGTCCGCGGCCAGGTCGGCCGGACCGAGCGACAGGCCCTGCATGCGCGGGCTGGCGGCGCAGATCTCCTCGATGTTCGCCACGCCGCGCGCCGTCTCCAGGATCGCGTGCACCAGGATCGGCCGGTCGAGGCCGGCCTTCGCCTCGAGCTGCGCGAGCAGGCGGTCGACGTAGTGGATGTCCTCCGCGCCCTGCACCTTCGGCACCATGATCACGTCGAGCTTGTCGCCGATCTCGGGCACCAGGGTGGTGAGGTCGTCGAGCACCCACGGGCTGTCGAGCGAGTTGATCCGGGTCCAGAACTGCGTAGGCCCGACGGTGCCCCCAAGATTGGGAGTCGCCTTCCCGATGTCGACGAGGCCCTGGCGCGACTTCTCCTTGTTCTCCGCCTTCACCGCGTCCTCGAGGTTGCCGAGCAGCACGTCGACCGTGCCGACCATGTCGGGCACCTTGGCGGCCATCTTCTCGTTGCCCGGATCGAAGAAGTGGATGGCGCGACTCGGTCGGGCCGGGATCTCGCGCGGCGGCGTGGGCGCACCGACGGCGAGCGGAGCGAAGAAGTCCTTGGCGGGGCGTGTCATGGCCGCAAACTACCGTCGCCCGCCGGGCCCCGGATATGACGCATGTCTCGCCGATCCGGCCAAAAGGTGAGGCCCCACGCGTTTGCCGCAGCCTGCTAGGACTGGGGCACTCGTCCCCGACCGAGGAGCGACCCGTGGAGCTCTACCTCCCAGTGGTGGTCCTGTCCGCGATCGCCGGCCTGTTCGCCGTGGGCTCGGTGCTCATGAGCTCGGTCGTCGGACCGAAGCGCTACAACCGCGCCCGGCTCGACTCCTACGAGTGCGGCATCGATCCGGTCGCCGACCCGGGCCGCAACGCCCGCACGATCCCGGTGCGCTACTACACGATCGCGATGACCTTCATCATCTTCGACGTCGAGATCATGTTCCTCGTGCCATGGGCGGTGCACTTCGACCAGCTCGGCAGCTTCGGCTACTTCGCCGTGGTGCTGTTCATCCTCAACCTGTCGCTCGCCTATGCCTACGAGTGGCGGCGCGGCGGGCTCGACTGGGACTGACCCGCCCGGCGGTCAGCGGCTGCGCCAGCGGGACCACCACGACGACTTCCGCGGTGCCGCGCGGCTGGCCGCGACGGCTGCGCGCTGGGCCTCGACCCGGGCCGTACGACGCTCGCGCCACGCGGCCACCTCGTCGTCGACGTCCCGGGGTGCGGTGATCACGGGCGGGCCGCCCTGGAGCTGTCGGCGGGTCTCGATCACCCGCTTGTTGAAGTCCTCGACCTCGCGGCGCACCTCGCTCTCGGCCGTGACCTCGTCCAACCGGGCATCGAGCTCGGCGTCCTCCTTGCGCAGGGCCAGGGCCGGCGGCAGGAGGGCGATGTTCTCGCGCTCGACGAGCTTCTTGACCCACCAGTCCGGGTCGTGCTCGACGCCGAGGTCCTCGATCGGCTTGCCCTGTCCGGGCAGGTCGTCGAACTCGCCACGCTCCATCGCCTGGCGCACCTGCAGGTCCACCCAGGTCGCCTGCTGAGCGATCCGGGCCGCTGCAGCGGAGCGACCGGTGCGGTCGTCGCGCGCGGCGGCGCGGCGTACGGACTCGGTGTCCGCCACCTCGAACCCGTCCTCCCGGTCGCTCTCCGGCATGTCGCCACCCTACGTTCGCGGCCCGGGCAAGGCACGGTCCTGGCCGGGCTGGTGGCGGCCAGCCCGTGACAGGGTGGACGCATGGCCATCCGAGGCATCCCCGACCGGGCCGCCGGCGTCCAGCTGCACGTCACCTCGCTGCCCGGCGGGCGGCTCGGGGAGCCGGCCCGCGACTTCGTGCGGTGGCTGTCGGCCGCGGGGCAGACGGTCTGGCAGGTCCTGCCGCTGACCGTGCCCGACGCGCACGGGTCGCCGTACGCCTCCCCGTCCGCCTTCGCCGCGTGGCCGGGCCTGCTCGAGGACCCGGGTGCGTCGGTCACCGACGACGAGGTCGCGGCCTTCGCCGACGAGCACGTCTACTGGGCCGGGTCGTGGGCGGCGCACGGCGGCGACCTGGCCGACCAGGTGCGCTTCGAGCGGGAGTGGGCCGCACTGCGGGCCTTCGCCGCCGACCACGGCGTGCGGGTGATGGGCGACATCCCGATCTACGTCGCCGCCGGGAGCGCCGACGCCGCGGCCTGGCCCGACCTCTTCCGCGACGACGCCGTGGCCGGGGTGCCACCCGATGCCTACAGCGACACCGGCCAGCTGTGGGGGAACCCGCTCTACGACTGGGCGGCGATGGCGGCCGACGAGCACCGGTGGTGGATCGAGCGCCTGCGCCGCCACCTCGCCCTCCACGACCTCGTCCGCATCGACCACTTCCGGGGCTTCGAGTCGTTCTGGGCGGTCCCGGCCGGCGACGCCACGGCCGAGCACGGTCGGTGGGAGCCGGGGCCCGGCCGCGCGGTCTTCGACGCGGCGTCCGCGCGGCTCGGCCCGCTGCCGGTCGTCGCCGAGGACCTCGGCGTCATCGACGCGCCGGTCGAGGACCTGCGCGACGCGCTGGGCTTCCCCGGCATGGGCGTCCTGCAGTTCGCCTTCGACCCCGACGGCGAGGACCGGCGCCACGAGCCGGAGAACCTGCGCCGCGACCAGGTCGTCTACACCGGCACCCACGACAACGACACCGTCGTCGGCTGGTGGGACACCCTGCCGGAGCGACGTCGCCGCGAGGTGGGCCGCGCCTGTCGTACGGCCGGCATCACCGACCCCGACCCCGCCTGGGCCCTGATCCGGCTCGCGCACGCGGCGCCTTGCCGGCTGGCGGTCGTGCAGGCCCAGGACGTGCTGTCGCTGGGCTCGGAGGCCCGGATGAACACCCCGGGCACCGCGGCCACCTGGTCGTGGCAGCTGGCACCCGGCATGTTGGGCGCCGACCTGGCGGCGCGGCTGCGCGAGGTCACCGAGGAGCACGGACGCCTGGTCTGACCGGGCCGTCCGGGTCGGCTCCGGGTCGGGCAGGGGCTGACCCCGATGGTGCTGCGTGCCCCGGCGGCGCATGCTGGAGGCATGGAAAAGATCCGCACCTCCCTCGCCCGGCAGGGCCTCGTCCGCTCGACCGACAAGGCGATCATCGCCGGCGTCTGCGCCGGCGTCGGCCGTCGCTTCGGGCTCACGCCGTGGGTGACCCGGCTGCTGTTCGTCGTGACGCTCTTCGTGCTGCCGGGCAGCCAGATCCTCGTCTACCCGCTGCTGTGGTTCCTGATGCCGTCCGAGGACAGCATCGAGGCCGCCGCGGCCGCCCCGCACCTGCGCTGACGGCGGGCTCCTCGCCCGTCGGCCCTGCGCTGTCACCGGGCCCTGACAGGCTGACGGCATGACGGACGCGTGGGAGCTGGTGCGCCGCGAGCGCGAGGCGCTGGTCGAGGACCTGGCCGGGCTGACCGACAAGCAGTGGGAGCTGCCGTCGCTGTGCGGCGGCTGGACGGTCCACGACGTCGCCGCACACCTCGTCGACAACGCCCGCACCACCCGGCTCGGCATCGTGGCCGCGATGGTGCGCGCACGCTTCGACTTCGACCGGCAGAACGACGCCGGCGTCGCCCGCGAGAAGGGCGCGACGCCGGCCGAGACGCTCGACCGCCTCCGCGCGGTGGTGGGACGGCGTACGACTCCTCCGGCGCCGCTCGACAGCCGGCTCGTCGAGGAGGTCGTCCACGGCGAGGACGTACGACTCCCGCTCGACGTGCGCCGCGACTACCCGACGGAGACCGTCGAGCGTGCCCTGGCCCACCAGCTCAGGACGTCGGTCGGGCTGGGCGGTGGCAAGCAGCGCGCGGCCGGTCTCCGGCTCGTCGCGACCGACGCCGACTGGTTCCACGGCGAGGGCGCCGAGGTCCGCGGTCCGCTGGTGTCGCTGCTGATGGTCGTCTCCGGTCGGGCCGAGGCGCTCGAGGACCTGACCGGACCCGGGGTGGACCGGCTCGCGGGAGCGCTCACCAGCTGAGGGGCCGCTCCCGGCACGGTGGCGCTGCCGTCCACCGCGGGAGCACACTGGCGAGGTGGTGCGGACCGAGCCGATCGACAAGTGGGTGCGGGGCCGCCTCGACGGCGAGGTGGTCGTCGAGTCCCGCGAGCCCCTGCTCGTGTGGCAGGGCATGTTCCCGCCGGTCTACGCGTTCCGTCGCGACGAGATCGCCGACGGGGTGCTCACGCCCATCGATCCGCCGGTGCGCGAAGGCTTCTTCTTCTTCGGCCCGCAGGTCCCGGTGTCGCAGTGGTACGACGTCGCTGCCGCGGGCCGGGTGCTCCCGGCGGCCGCGTGGACGCTCGCCGACGAGGCGCTCGCCGACCGGGTGGTGGTCACCTGGGAGCCGGGGCTGCTCGAGTGGACCGAGGAGGACGAGCCGGTCACGGCGCACCCCCGCGACCCGCACAAGCGGGTCGAGGCCATCGCGAGCTCGCGGCGCGTGGAGGTGGCCGTCGACGGCGTGACGCTCGCCAGCAGCGCCCGGCCGGTGCTGCTCTTCGAGACCCACCTGCCCACGCGCTTCTACCTCCCGGTCGAGGACGTGCGCCTCGACCTGCTGGAGCCGACCGACAACGTCTCGTACTGCCCCTACAAGGGTCGGACCGACGGCTACTGGACCTGGCCGGGGCCGCCTGTCCTGCCCAACGTCGCCTGGACCTACTCCTCGCCGGCACCGGCGGTCGGCACCGTCGCCGGCCGGGTGGCGTTCTACAACGAGCTGGTGGACATCACCGTCGACGGGGTGCGCCAGCAGCGGCCCGAGTCACCGTTCAGCTCCCGCGAGCAGCGGCCCGGCGGCGACGCCTGATCCGGCGGACTTGTCGGCCGAACTTCCCGCTCGTCGGCCGGAGTTTCAGCCGACAAGCGGGAAGTTCCCCGGATATCCGGGGATCGCGCCGGAGGTCAGTGCGGGACGGTCTCGTTGCGTACGTCGCTGAAGGCGTGCCGGGGTGCGGCGAGGAGCGCGAGCGCGGCGAGGAAGGACGCGCCGGCGCAGACGGCCCACACGGTGAGGTAGCCGCTGAACGGTGCCACGTGCTCGGACGTCGCGTCGAGCGAGCCGGTCGCGGTGAGCGCGATCGCGAAGATCGCGGAGGCGATCGCACCGCCGACGGTCTTGGTGCCGTTGGTCATGCCGGTGGCGATGCCGGTGCGCTCGGGTGGCGCGGCGGCCGCCGCGGCGGCGGGCAGCGCGGCCACCAGTGCGCCCGACCCGAGGCCGGCGATGCCCATGTTGATCAGCGCCTGCCAGGTCTCGGAGTTGAACGGCAGCCACAGCAGGTAGCCCAGCCCGACGAGGCAGCACGCGACGACCAGCGCGCGTCGTACGCCCCCGAAAAGCCGGGTCGTCAGGGGCAGGGTGAACGCCCCGATCGCCAGGGTCACGACGTAGAGCCCGATCAGCGTGGAGATGAACGCAGGGTCCGCACCGAGCCCGTAGCCGCGCTCGGCCGGGTCGGCCTGGGCGTAGGTCGACAGCGGGATCTGGCCGCCCAGCACCGGGATGCCGAAGAGGAACGCTGTCACCTGCACCGGCCACTGCGCCGGGCTGCTGAGCAGGCGTACGTCGACGATCGGGTCCGGATGCCGCAGCTCGAAGCGCCAGAACACGGCGAACACCGCGACGGACACGACGATCGTCGACCAGCCGAGCAGCGACCCGGCACCGTCGAGGCGCAGCCACACGAGGCCGCCCATCAGAACGCCGAGGGCGACGGTGATCAGGGCCAGGCCGGCCCAGTCGATGCTGCCGGTGTCGTCGCCGGGCGCCTGCTCGATGCCGAAGAGGATCACGAAGAAGACCGCCGTCACCACGACGGCGGGGAGGGCGAGCAGGACGTTCATGTCGAGCGTGTCGACCAGCAGGCCGCTGCTGACCGCACCGACGATGACGGCGAGCTCGAGGGAGCCGACGAGGATCGCGGCCCCGCGCCGGGTGAGCAGCTCCTGGCGACCGGACTCGCGCGTGCGGCGGTGGACGATCGCGATCTCCAGCGGCAGCCACACGACGTACGCGCCCTGGATCGCCCAGCCGACGAGGAAGGTCGTGAAGGACGGCGCGAACGCCAGCCACCACGAGCCGAGCGCGGTCACGGCGGTCGAGACGAGCAGGACGCGCTTGTGGCCGGAGAGGTCCCCGAGCCGTGCGAGCAACGGGATGCAGAGGGCGCTCACGATGAGCTGCGCGGCCTCGAACCAGTTGATGTCGCCCTCGCTGATCGAGAGGTGATCGGCGATCTGCGGGTAGATCGGGGTGTAGTAGCCCTGCAGGATGCCGCTGGCGAACTCCACCAGCACCAGGAAGCCGACGATCGTGGCGAGGCCCTTCACGGCGGTCTGCGCGGCCGGCTTGCTGGTCGTCAAGCGTGGGGTGCTCATGCGGGGAGCCTCTCGATCAGCAACTTGTACCAGCGGGCGCCGTCGACGAGGTCGGCGACGCCGATGTGCTCGTCGTAGGAGTGGATGGCCTCGCGCTGGGCCTTGGTCATCCGGAAGGGGGCGAAGCGGTAGACGTGCTCGCTGATCGCGGTGAAGTGGCGCGAGTCGGTGGCGGCCATCATCACGTAGGGCGTCGCGACCGCGTCGGGGAAGACGTCGCCGATGCAGTCCTCCAGCAGCTCGAACGGCTCGTCCATCGGGGAGACCGGCGACGGCTCACCCGACTCGACCACGTCGATGCGGATCGAGTCGTCGTCGACCGCCTTCCTGACGTGCTCGACCACGCCGGCGACCGTGTCGCCCACCATCACCCGGATGTTGAGCCCGGCCTTCGCGGTCGACGCGATCACGTTGAGGGCCGGCGACCCGCTGAGGGTGGTGGCCGCGACCGTCGTACGCGTCATGGCCGCGGCCTCCGGGCCCGCGGCGAGCAGCGCCCGGGTCACCACCGGGGCCAGCCGGTCGGCCCGGCCGAGCAGCGGGCGCAGCGGCAGCGGCACGTGCGGCGCGAGGCGGCGCATCAGCTCGAGCGTCGGCGCCGGGGCGGATGCCGGGAAAGGCGCCTTCTCGAGCCGCAGGATGGCACGGGCGATGCGGGCCGTCGGGCCGTTCCTCGCGGGCGTCGAGGCGTGCCCGCCGCGTCCCTCGGCGACGAGCTCGAGCGAGGTGGTGCCCTTCTCGGTGACGCCGATGACGCCCAGCGGGGCCTTCACGCCCGGGAACGCTCCTCCCGCGATCGCGCCGCCCTCGTCGAGCACGAGCCACGGGGTGACCCCCCGGTCGCGGAGCACCTCGACGGCCTCGGGCGCCGCGGTGCCGCTGACCTCCTCGTCGCAGCCGAAGGACAGCCAGACGTCCTGGGCGGGGGTGTGCCCGGCCTCGAGCAGGGACTCGACGGCCTCGCAGATCGCCGCGGCGCAGCCCTTGTCGTCGAGCGTCCCGCGGCCCCAGATCGCCGGGCCGGTGGGGGAGTCGTGGATCTCGCCGCCGAACGGGTCGTGCTGCCAGGGGGCCCCGGTGTCGACGGGCACGACGTCGAGGTGCGCCATCAGCACGACCGGGCGCTCGGCGCTCGCCCCGGCCCAGTGGAGAAGCAGGCCATGGGCGCCGACTCGCGTGAGCTCCAGCCGCTCGTGCAGCAACGGGAACTGCGTCGCGAGCTCGGCCAGCAGCCGGTCGAAGGCGTCGGTGTCGACGCGCGCGGGGTCGCGGTCGGAGACGGTCGGGATGCGGACGAGCGCCTGCAGAGCGGCGACCACGCGGTCGGTCATGCGCCGACCGTAGTGCCCCACCGCCCGCGGTGGACGAGATTCGTACGTCGCTCGCGGCGGGCCGGTGAGCCCGGGGCGCCGGTGTCGGTCTCGCGGTGGCCGACCGTGATCGCGCCGACCGGCGCGTGGTCCTCGGGGATGCCGAACGCCTCCCGGAAGCCGTCGAGGTGGCGTTCCTCGATGCCGAAGAAACAGGCGCCCAACCCCTCGTCGACGGCGGTCTGCAGGACGAGCAGCGCCGCCATCCCCGCGTCGACCCACCAGTAGGGGACCGGCCAGCGTGCCTCGTCGCGGTCGGTCCAGCCCTTGTCGGGCAGGGCGTAGCGGTCGAGGTACGCGGCCTTGCTGGTCAGCGGGACGATCACGACCGGAGCCGTGCGCATGCCGTCGAGCCACGCGTTGTGGGCGTCGGGGTCGGCCCCCGTCGTCGCCCAGAAGAGCGCCACGTCCTCGGGGGTGTCCAGCACCAGGAACGCCCACCCCTGGGTGAAACCGGCGTTCGGCGCGCGCTGCGCGTTCTCGAGCATCCGGTCGACGGCCGCCGGGTCGACCGGCCGGTCGGCGTAGCGGCGCACCATCCGTCGACGGCGTACGACCTCATGGAACTCCATCGGGCGACCCTCCCACTCCGGTGGTGGCGGCTACCAGCGCGCCGGGTGCGCGCTGATGGCCTCCGGCGTCAGCAGGATGCTCGCGAACTGGGCGCGGGCGGCGTCGAGGACGGCCGGGTCGGGAAGGCCGCCGGCGTACCAGGGCTCGAGGTCCTCGGCCTCGACCAGGTGGCGTCCGCCGGCGAGGTCCGTGATCCGCCAGCCGCGGCTGTCGCCAAGTGCTGTCACGTGCTCGTCGCGGAGCACCTGGATGCCGTGGACGTCAGGGACGAAGCGGTCGAGAAGGTGCTTGTTGTAGCGCACGTGGTGCTCCCGGATGCCAGGCAGCCCGAGGGTCGAGTCGAGCGTGTCGGCCGACAGCGCCCGGCGCACCGTGGGCCGGACGAAGCCCTGGTTGAGGTCCGCGGCGAGTGCCGTCAGCGCGTGTCGGAGCACGTCCACGACCTCCCGCCACGATGGCTCGCAGCCTGCGTCCGTCGCGGTCTCGAGCACCGTCTCACCACCGGGCGCGAGGGCCGCCTGCCGGACGCTGCGGGCAGCCTCGTCGACGATCTCGAGGCCGGCCATGCCGGTGGTGGCGACACCTCGCGCCAGCAGGCCGGCGACCTCGGTGGGCGTGGGTTCCGCGAGCTCGACGCCGTGCTGGCCCGCGCGGACGATCGACCGTGACGTGAGAGGCCCGGCCCAGGTGGTGGCGAGCTCGGCGATGCGGGCCGTCCGGTCGTCCGGCACGTGCCAGCCGCTGGTGCGCTGGGGGTCGCGTGCCATCGAGTCGAGGTCCGGGACCCATGCGAGGAACGCTGCGAGGACTGGACCACCGGTGGACCACCGCGGAGCGATCGCGTCGGTCGCGGCGGTCAGCGAGCCGGCGATCCCGTTGGCCTCCAGGGCGGCGGCCAGGTCGTCGACGAACCGGCGCAGCGCGCCACGGTCGGACGCCCGGCTCATCAGGACGGCGAGGCCACCTGCCGTGGGGGCGGGTGCCTCGGCGTACACGTCGTTGTCGTCGCCCCGCGCGGTTGCCGTGTCGTTGGCCGTCGTCAGCGACGCCTGGAACCGCTGGTACGCCGACTTGTCCCCGTCGAGGGCCGACCCGGTGAGGACGAGCCAGACTGACTCGCCGCCACCCCCGCGCCACGCCTTGTCGATGGCAGACGACCGGATCTGGACCACCATCGGCCCACCGTAGCTCCGCGTGGGTCTGGGATCCGAGACGACGGGCCGGCCCCCCTCGTTGACCCCGATCGACGATCCCGATGGACTGGGCGCATGGCCTTCGAGGAGATGTGGCGCGACCTGGCACCGGTCGGCCGGTCGAGCTCGTCGGGCGGCTACTTCCGCCAGCCCTGGACGGCGGCCGAGTCGGAGCTGAGGTCGTGGTTCGCCGAGGGGTGCGCGGCGCGCGGGCTGGCCGTCGAGACCGACGGCATCGGCAACCAGGTCGCCTGGTGGGAGCCCTCCCCCGGCGCGCGCCTGGGCGACAAGGGTGTCCTCACCGGGTCGCACCTCGACTCGGTCCTCGACGGCGGGGCGTACGACGGTCCACTGGGCGTGGCGTCCGCGCTCGCCGCGGTCGACACGTTGCGGGCCCGGGGCTTCGAGCCGGGCCGCCCGATCGGCATCGGCGTCTTCGTCGAGGAGGAGGGGTCGCGGTTCGGACGCGCCTGCCTCGGCTCGCGGCTGGTCACCGGCGCCACGACGTGGGTGCAGGCGAAGGAGCTGCGCGACCGCGACGGCGTCTTCCTCGCCGACGCGATCAGCGCCGCCGGGCTGGACCCTGCACAAGGACTGCTGGACCTCGACCGCGTCGGCACCTTCGTCGAGCTCCACGTCGAGCAGGGCCGCGACCTCGTCGACCGCGACGTGGCCGTCGGGCTGGCCAGCGAGATCTGGCCGCACGGGCGGTGGCGCTTCGACTTCACCGGCCAGGCCAACCACGCCGGCAGCACCCGCATGGAGGACCGGCACGACCCGATGCTGACCTACGCCATGACGGCGCTCGCCGCGAACAAGCAGGCCCGCATCTCCGGCCAGCGCGCCACCTTCGGCCGCATCACCGTCGAGCCCAACGGCACCAACGCCGTCCCGTCGCTGGTCACCGCGTGGCTCGACGCGCGGGCCTCGTCCGACGAGGCCCTCGCGACCCTCGTGGAGGCCGTCGAGCGACAGGCCCACGACCGCGCCGACCGCGACGGCACCTCGCTCGACGTCACCGCGGAGTCCGTGTCGGGCTCCGTCGCCTTCGACCCGGACCTGGCTGCCCGCCTCGCCGGCCTCGCCGGCTGGCCGGTCATCCCCACCCAGGCCGGCCACGACGCGGGCATCCTCTCCGACGCTGGCATCCCGACCGCGATGGTCTTCGTGCGCAACCCGACCGGGGTCTCGCACTCGCCCGACGAGCACGCCGAGACCGCCGACTGCCTGGCCGGCGTCGACGCGCTCGCCGACGTGCTGGCCGAGCTGGCGGGTTCCGGGGCGCCCGCATGAGCACCCCACGGCGTTCTTGTCCCCCGCTTCGCTCCTCCCAACAGCGCCGCAGGGACCCCGCGTGACGGCGTACCTCCTCGAGCGTGCCTGGGTCGGCGACCGCTTCCTCGACGACGTGCTGGTCGAAGTCGAGGACGGCCGCTTCACCTCCGTCACCCCGGACTCCGACCCGCCCCGCGCCATCCCGGTGCGCGGCCTCGTCGTCCCCGGCCTCGCCAACACCCACAGCCACGCGTTCCACCGCGCGCTGCGCGGCCGCACCCAGCGCGAGCGCGGCACCTTCTGGACCTGGCGCGACCAGATGTACGCCGTCGCCGCGCGGCTCGACCCGGACACCTACCTCGCCCTGGCGCGAGCGACCTACCGCGAGATGGCGGCGGCCGGGATCACGTGCGTGGGGGAGTTCCACTACGTCCACCACCGCCCGGACGGCTCGACCTACGCCGACCCCAACGAGATGGGTGACGTGCTGGTCGAGGCGGCCCGGCAGGCCGGCATCCGGATCACGCTGCTCGACACGCTCTACCTCTCCTCCGGCTTCGGCGTGCCGCCCGAGGGGGCCCAGCTCCGCTACAGCGACGGCAGCGTCGGGACGTGGGCCGACCGGGTGGACGCCCTGGCCGCCGCCCTGGCCGCCGCCCCGCACGCCGTCACCGGCATGGCGGTCCACTCCGTCCGCGCGGTGCCGGCCGACGAGCTGTCGGCGGTGGCCGCACGCCTCGACGGCCGGCCCTTCCACGTCCACCTCTCCGAGCAGGTCGCCGAGAACACCGCCTGCCTCGAGGCGTACGGCGTCACGCCCGCACGGCTGCTCGCCGACCACGGCCTGCTGGGCCCGACGTCGAGCCTGGTGCACGCCACCCACCTGACCGACGACGACATCGAGCTGATCGGGGGAGCCGGCGCCCACGCGAGCTTCTGCCCGACGACCGAGCGCGACCTGGGCGACGGCATCGGGCCGAGCCGTCGGCTGCACGACGCGGGCGCGCGCCTGACCCTCGGATCCGACAGCCACGCGGTGATCGACCTCTTCGAGGAGATGCGCGCCGTCGAGCTCGACGAGCGGCTGGCCACCCAGCAGCGCGGTCACTGGACCGCCGCCGAGCTGCTGACCGCCGCTACCACCACCGGGCACGGGTCGCTCGGCTGGGACGACGCCGGCGCGATCGCCGTCGGCCGGCGCGCCGACCTCGTCGTCGTCGACCCGGCCAGCCCGCGGACTGCAGGAGCCGGCCGCGACGAGGGCGCGGTGGTCTTCGCCGCGTCCGCGGAGGACGTGCAGCGCGTCATGGTCGACGGCCGGTGGGTCGTGCAGGAGGGTGAGCGCTACGACATCGGGCTCGAGCTCGATGCAGCCATCGCCCTCACCTGGGGAGAGGACCACCGATGAACACCCCACGCCGTTCTTCTCCTCCGCTGCGCTCCCCCGAACAACGCCGTGGGGACCCCGCATGAGCACGACCGTGATCACGGGCATCGGCGAGCTCGCCACCAACGACCCGGCGCGGACCGGCGAGGGCGGACTCCTCGGGCTCGTGCACGACGCAGCGGTCGTCGTGGAGGGCAGCCGGGTCGCGTGGGTCGGTCCGGCCGCCGACGCACCCGCCGCCGACGTGCAGGTCGACGCCGGTGGGCGCGCGGTGATCCCCGGCTTCGTCGACTCGCACAGCCACCTCGTCTTCGCCGGCGACCGCTCCGCCGAGTTCGAGGCGCGGATGACCGGCCAGCCCTACGCGGCCGGCGGGATCCGCACCACGGTCGCCAGGACCCGTGCCGCCACCGACGAGCAGCTCACCTCCCACGTCGCCCGGCTCGTCGCCGAGATGCGGGCCCAGGGCACCACCTCCGTCGAGATCAAGAGCGGATACGGGTTGTCGGTCCACGACGAGGCGCGCAGCCTCGCGGTGGCCCGCCAGTTCACCGAGGACACGACCTTCCTCGGCGCCCACGTCGTCCCCGTGGAGTTCCAGGGAGGCACCACCCCCGAGGACTACGTCGACCTCGTCACCGGTCCCATGCTCACGGCCGCCGCACCGTACGCCCGGTGGATCGACGTGTTCTGCGAGGACGGCGCCTTCGACGTCGACCAGGCGCGAGCCATCCTCGCCGCGGGGTCCGACAGCGGCCTGCGCGGACGCCTCCACGCCAACCAGCTGACGTACGGCGGTGGCGTGCAGCTGGCCTGCGAGCTCGGCCTCGTCGCGGTCGACCACTGCACCTTCCTGAGCGACCTGGACGTCGAGTCGCTGAGGGACTCACGGACCATCGCGACGCTCCTGCCGGGCGTGGAGTTCTCCACCCGCCAGCCCTACCCCGACGCGCGCCGCCTGCTCGACGCCGGCGTGCGGGTCGCGCTGGCCAGCGACTGCAACCCCGGTTCCTGCTTCACGTCCTCCATGGCGCTCTGCATCGCGCTGGCCGTCCGCGAGATGCGGATGACCCCGGCCGAGGCCCTGCACGGCGCGACCGCCATGGGGGCGGCCGCCCTCGCCCGCGACGACGTCGGGGTCCTCGCCCCCGGCAAGGTGGCCGACCTGGTCCTCCTCGACGCGCCGTCGTACGTCCACCTCGCCTACCGTCCCGGCGTCCCGCTCGTCGCGGGCGTCTGGCAGGCCGGCCGGCCCGTCGTCGGCCCCTCGAGGTAGTCCAGTGAGAAGTGGCTGTCGATCGGCGGTAGACCCAGCCACTTCCCACTGGACTACCGCAGCCCGGCGGTGACGCGGCTACCTCAGACCCGTGTCGTACGCCGTCGGGACCGCGTCTGAGGTAGCCGGCGACCCGTAGATAGGGCACGCGCCCGATGTCCCGGCCTACCTCATGGACGCAACCTCTACTCACGGTCCGGAACCGGGCCGAGGAGAAGAGGAGAAGGACATGTTCACCACCGACAGCTTCCTGGGCGCCGAGATGACCTACCGACAGGACAAGATCCGGAAGTACTACGGGCCCCTTCGCCGGACCCGTGTCCGCGCCAACGACACCCGGAAGTGACCCACACCGCGATCGACCCGCAGATGTCGGACCGACACGACACAATGTCGTCCGTGCCGGCCCTGCGGACCACCGATCTCATCGGACGCGATGCCGAGCTGGAGCAGCTGACCGCCCAGCTCGGCATTCGCACGTCCGGAGACCCCTCGGGGCCCGGCGCCGGTGATCCCCGCACCGCTCCCGCCCGGGCCGTGCTCGTCGGCGGCGACGCCGGCGTGGGCAAGACCCGCCTCCTGATGGCCCTGCGCGACGCGGCCCTCGAGGCCGACTGGCAGGTCGTCGCCGGCCACTGCCTCGACCTCGCCGACAGCTCGCTGCCCTACCTCCCCTTCTCCGAGATCCTCGGTCGCCTCATGGCCGACCTCCCCGACGTCGCCGCCCGCGTGCTCGAGGTGCACCCCACCCTCGCCCGCCTCCAGCCCGGCCGCCGGATCCGCAGCAGCGAGACCGCGTCGGGCGACCAGGCCCTCGACCGCGGCAACGTCTACGACGCGTTCGGCCACCTCCTCGCCGCCGTCGCCGAGCGCGGGCCGGTCCTCGTCGTGGTCGAGGACGCCCACTGGGCCGACGAGTCCACCCGCGACATGCTCAGCTTCCTCTTCTCCCGTCCGGTGCCGGGTGTCGCGCTCGTCGTGTCCTACCGCGCCGACGACCTCCACCGCCGCCACCCGCTCCGTCGCCAGGTCGCGGAGTGGATGCGCCTGCGCGGGGTCGAGCGGCTCCCGGTCGAGCCGCTCCACGACGACGACGTACGCCGCCTCGTCCGCGCGCTCCACCCGTCCACGCTCTCCGAGGCCGAATACGTCTCCATCGTCGACCGCGCCGAGGGCAACCCGTTCTTCATCGAGGAGCTCGTCGGCGCCGCGTGGTCCGGCCAGGTCCCCGGCGAGCTCGCCGACGTGCTGCTCGTCCACCTCGACCGGCTCGACGAGACGACCCGGCGCGTCGTGCGGCTGGTCTCGGTCGCGGGCCGTCAGGTCAGCCACAGCCTGCTGGCCGCCGTCTCCGACCTCGACTCCGCCGAGCTCGAGGCTGCGCTGCGCACCGCCGTCGACGCCCAGGTCCTGGTGGCCTCGCGCGGCGGCACCTACGCCTTCCGGCACGCGCTGCTCGGCGAGGCGGTCTACGACGACCTGCTGCCCGGCGAGCGGATGCGGTTCCACGCCGCCTTCGTCGCCGCGCTGGGGGAGGGCCGGGCCGTCGGCACGGCGGCCGAGCTCGCGCAGCACGCGCGGCGCGCCGACGACCGCCCGGTCGCCGTCCGCGCCTCCATCGAGGCGGGTGAGGAGGCGATGGCCGTCGGCGGGCCCGCGGAGGCGGCGACCCACTTCCTCGACGCGCTGGAGCTGGTCGACACCGCCCGCGAGCCGCTGCCCGGCGTCGACGCCTTCGCGCTGGCCCGCCGGTGCGCCGAGGCGTTGGTCGCCTCCGGGCGGGTGCACAAGGCCGTGAAGGTGCTGCGGGCGCGGCTCGCGGCCCTGCCGGCCGAGGGCGCCGCCGTCGACCGCGGACAGCTGCTCACGGCCCTCGCGTCGGCGCTCCTGCTCACCGACACCACCGACTCGCCCCGCGACATCGCGGCCGAGGCCGTCGAGCTGCTGCGGAGCGGCCCGCCCAAGCTGCTGGCCAGGGCGCTCCTCGTCCACGCCCAGAGCCTGGGCGGGTGGCACGCCGACGAGGCGCGGAGCGTCGCGGTCCAGGCCCTCGAGCTGGCCGAGCGCAACGACCTCACCAGCCTCGCCGTCGAGCTCCACGCGACCGTCGCCGGGCTCGACCCGCAGGGCGGTGCGAGCCCGAGCGCCGGCTGGCGGGCCGCGGCCGAGCGGGCGCGGCGGGCCGGGCTGATCGAGCCCGAGCTCCGGGCGCTCTACCTGCTCGGCCGGCTCCACCACGACGAGGGCGACCTGCCCCGGGCCGTCGAGGTCTACCGCGAGGTGATCGAGCGGAGCGAGGTCGGGGGCCTGACCTGGTCGCCCTACCCCGCCGAGTCCCGGCTGCTGCTCGCCGTCGTGCTGACCCACCAGGGACTGCTCGACGAGGCGTGGGACCTGCTCGACGTCAGCGGCCAGAACCCGCCCATGGTCTACGAGTGGCTCTTCTTCGCCCACCAGATGCTGATCACCATCGGCATCCGCGGCCGTCGCAAGGAGCACGCCCTCGAGCGGCTCCGCGACTACTGGGGCACCGACGGGCTGACCGCCATCTCGTCCGGCGGCGCGGAGATCATGCGGGCCACGACCGCCGGTGACGGGTCCGGCGCGGTGTCGGTCTACGACGACGTGGTGGCGGTGGTCGTCCCTCTGTGGCACGAGTGGTTCCAGGCGCGGTTGCGGCTCGCGACCCTCACCCTGGCCGCGCTCGCCGCGGCGGCGCCGCGCCAGTCGGCCGAGGAGCGCGATTCGGCGGCCCACGACGTGGAGCGCCTGATGGCCGACGGCGCCCGGGTGATCGACTTCTACGCGCCCTACGACGGCAGCCACGGCCCGGAGTACCGCATGTGGGTGGCCCGCCGCACCGCCGAGCACCTGCGCTGGCGGTGGCTGGCGCAGGTCGACCCGCCCTCGGCCGACGAGCTCGTCGCGGCCTGGCGCGCCGCCGAGGAGACCGCCGTCGCCTACGCCAGCGTCCCGGAGGTCGCGCAGACCCGGGTGCGGTTGGCCGGGGTGCTGCGTGCGGTCGGCGACGCCGCCGGCGCGCGGGCCGTGGCCGACCAGGCGCGGGAGGCGGCCCACGCACTCGGCGCCCGACCGATGCTCGACGAGCTCACCGTTCAGGGGTCCGCGCCCGCGCCCGCCACCGGCACCCACACGGCGACGCTCACACCGCGGGAGGGGGAGATCCTCGCGCTCGTCGCGGAGGGGCGCTCCAACGGCGAGATCGGCAAGCAGCTCTTCATCAGCACCAAGACCGTGTCGGTCCACGTGTCCAACATCCTGGCCAAGCTCGAGGCTTCATCGCGCACCGAGGCCGCCGCGGTGGCCCGTCGCCGCGGCCTGCTCTGAGACGCGGCCGCGCCGGGCGTTTTGTCGGCCCTGCCCGCGGGTAGGTGGAACCCGTCCGACCGCCGGCTGCCCAGGAGCCACCCATGCACGCACGTCGCCTGACCACCGCACTCGCAGCAGCGGCGGTGGTCCTGTCCCCGGCCCTCGTCGTGGCGGGACCCGCCGGAGCCGGGTCGACCGCGGAGCGCACGTCCGAGCGTGCGTCCCAGCTTCGTGCGCCCGACGTCGCCCTGACGACCCGCGACGTGCCGCAGGCCGCGCCGCCGGCGCCGATCGCGGTCGCGACGTCTGCGCGTGCCACCTCGCCGACGTCGGACAGGCCCTTCCGTCGCCCGCTGTTCGCCTTCTGGGGATCGAAGTACAACCGCATCGACGGCTTCACGTTCACGACCGCGCTGCGCGGCTCAGGCACCGGCATCCAGCTCGAGGCGGCCTGGAAGACCTACCGCGGCGTGAAGCCGATCCTGCCGAAGAAGGTGTTCGTGCAGGCCCGCGTCGACGGCGGCCGGTGGGGCAAGGTCAGCGGCGCCCGCGGGAAGATCGGCAAGGAGTACGTCGTCGCCCGTGCGCCGGCACACGTCGTACCTGTCGGCGTGGCGTCCCAGACCGTCGACTACCGGCTCAGGACCAAGAAGATCACGAAGGGTCCCCGCAAGGCCCGTCGCAGCGTCGCGTCCAAGCCGGTCACGGTCACCTTCGACAACCAGGCGATGTACACCGGCGACCAGGCCCGGTTCTACGCCCCGATCGCGCAGCTGTGCCCCAACGCCAACATCCACCTCGACACCACCAACATCACCGGTGACCGCGGCGGCGTCTTCAGCTGGCAGCACGGCATCACCATCGACCCCGCCGACATGGCCGCCCGCGTCGACGAGCCCGAGATCTCCAAGCTGGGCACGGCGATCCACGAGTGCGCCCACATGAAGCAGTTCTACAACTGGGGCGGCACACGCCCCGGCCTCGCGGTGATGGAGGCGCGGTCCGCGGCGGTGTTCGTGGCCGACAACGACCCCGCCGGGCCGACCGTCCCGATGGCTCCCGACTGGGTGCCTCTCGAGCACGCCGCTGACTGCGCCAAGGAGCTCATCTCGCCCGAGCGCTACCGGACCTACGGCGGCTACTGCAACCCCGCGGAGTACGCCGCAGCGGGCCTGCTCTGGCAGAACCAGCAGTACTGAGCGCGGGCGGGTGGGACCCGTCGGTCAGACTTCTCCGCATGCCTGACTTCCGGTGCTCGATCGCCAGCCTCGTCGACGACGAGCCGATGGTCGGCACGGCGCCCACGGACGCCGAGGTCCTCCTCGTGGAGAGCCCCGGCCCGTGGGGTCGCGACGCCGTCAGCGACAACCGCCTCCCCGAGGCGGTCCGCGAGCACCTCGGCTCGGTGGACATGAAGGTCTTCCTGCTCCGCCGGCCCGACGGCAGGGCCGGTCCCGGCACCCGTGTCTTCCACGCCCGCGCCACCGAGACGGGCTACGACGTCCGCGCCGCGGTGCTCGACCGGCCCGAGGACCTCCTGCAGCTCGACCTCGCCCGCATGTCGGCGTACGACGGCCCGCTGTGGCTGGTCTGCACCAACGGCAAGCGCGACCGCTGCTGCGCCGAGATCGGCCGACCGATCGCCGGCCGGCTCGCGGAGACGTGGCCCGAGGGGACGTGGGAGACCACCCACCTCGGCGGTCACCGGTTCTCCGGCACGCTGCTCGCACTTCCCAGCGGGATCACGCTCGGCAGGCTCGACACCGACACCGCCGTCGACGCGTGCGCCGCGGTCGAGCGCGGCGAGGTGCCGCTGCCCTGGACGCGTGGCCGGGCGGGCCGGCCGGCCCTCGACCAGGCGCGCGAGCTGCACGTCCTCGCCGGCGGCGATCCCGCCGACGAGCTGGTGACCGTCCCGGGCCCGCCGAGGCGGCAGTCGTGCGGCGACGACAAGGTGAAGGGCACCACCCGTTTCGAGGTCCGTGAGACGGAGACCGTCGGGGGCTGACCACGTCCCCAGGGGTGTGGGACGGTGGAGGTGGCGAACACCAGACTCGATGCCAGACCCGGGGCGGACCGTCCGTCGCGGCGCGACTAGGAGGATCCATGACCACTCCTGACAACCCCCTCGGCGACGACGAGATGAGCACCGAGGGCGTCGACCCGACCGGCGTCGCAGCCGGGCCCGGCACGGACGCCGACGGCACCGACGCCGACGGCACCGACGGCGACTCGACCGATGCCACCGACAGCGACTCCACCGACGCCGACGGCACCGACGGCGCGGACGCCGACGGGACGGACGGCACGGACGCCGACGGGACCGACGGCACCGACGGGACCGCGCTCTGAGCGCTCTCGACCGGCTCACCGGTGACGCCCAGACCTTCCTCGACAAGGTCTGGGCGTCCTCGGTCCACGTCCACCGCACCGATCCGTCGTACGGCGCCGAGGTGCTCTCGCTCGCCGACGTCGACCACCTGCTCACCGAGACCGCGATCCGCGCCCCCGCGGTCCGGGTCGCCCGCAACGGCTCCGTGCTGACCGAGTCGTCGTTCACCCGAGGCGGCAGCCTTGCCGGCAAGCCGCTCACCGGGCTGGTCGATCCGGTGAAGCTGATGCGCCTGCACGACGAGGGTGCCACCATCGTGCTGCAAGGCCTGCAGCGCTACTGGTCGCCCGTCGGCGACCTGGTCGCGGAGCTGGAGCTCGAGCTCGGCCACCCCTGCCAGGCCAACGCGTACCTCACCCCGCCGGGGGCGCAGGGCTTCGCGGTCCACTCCGACTCCCACGACGTGTTCGTGATGCAGACCCACGGCACCAAGATGTGGGAGGTGCACGGTGAGGGCGGCCCGGGCGACCTGCTGCTCGAGCCGGGGGTCGTGGCCTACCTCCCGACCGGCACGCCCCATGCCGCGCGGGCGCAGGAGTCGGTCTCGCTGCACCTCACGATCGGCATCAACCAGTTGACGTGGCGCAGCCTCGTGACGCGGGAGGTCGGACGCCTGCTCACGGAGGTGCCCGACGACCACCTGCCCGCCGGCTACCTCGACGACCCCGCCCGCCTGTCCGAGGGCCTCGCCGACCACCTCGCTGGCGTCGCCGACGCCGTACGCCGCCTCGACCCCGCCGCGCTCGCCGCGGGCCAGGTCGAGGGCTTCGTCAGCGGCCGCCCGCCCCGCCTGGCCGGCGCCCTGCTCGACCGCGACGCGCTCGCGACCGGGATCGACGCCCACACCCGCCTGCGCCGCCGGCGCGGGCACCCGTGCGTCCTCGTCGACGACGGCGACGCGGTCCGGGTGCTGATCGGCGACCGCGTCCTCCGGGTGCCGTCGCGGGTCCGGCCCGCCCTCGAGCACGTCGCCGCCCACGCCGATCTGACGCCGCACGACCTCCCGCTCGACGACGGGAGCGCGCTCGTGCTCAGCAGGCGGCTGGTGCGGGAGGGCCTGCTCGAGGTCGTCCGGTGACCGCCTTCCGGTGCGCGACGGCCAGCAGGGCCCGCGGCGACGAGCTCGCCGGCACGGCCTCGACGGTGCGCAGCTACCTGCTCGTCGAGCACCCCGGGCCGTGGGGCACCGACGCCCTGCGCGACGCCCGGCTTCCCGACGGCCTCGGCGACCACCTGCAGGAGCAGTCGCGCCGGCACCGGGTGCGGGTGCTGCTCGTCCGGCGGCCCGGCAGGCGCGCCGGCGACGGATCGACGAGGGTGGTCGCCGCGCGCGCCGCGGGCGCGGCCTCGTGGTCGGAGGCCGCCGACCTCGACCGGATCGACGACGTGCGTGACCTCGACCTGGCCGCGCTCGGCGCCGGCCGGTCGCTCGGTCTCGAGCCGGAGGACGCCCCGGTCCTCGCCGTCTGCACCCACGGACGCCACGACGCCTGCTGCGCCGAGCTGGGCCGGCCGGTCGCCCTCGAGCTGGCGTCCGGCCCGCACGCCGCCACCGTCTGGGAGGCCTCCCACGTCGGCGGCGACCGGTTCGCCGGCAACCTCGTCGTGCTGCCGCGCGGCCTCTACTACGGCGGGCTCGACCCGGAGTCGGCCCGCGAGGTCGCGGCCGCCACGGCCAGGGGCGAGGTGCTCCTGGAGCACCTGCGAGGCCGCTCGGACCTGCCGATGGCCGTTCAGGTCGCCGACATCGCGCTGCGCCGCGAGCACGTGCTGGTCGGGCTCGACGACGTACGCCCCGGCGCCGTCCGGGTCGACCACGAGCTCACCACCGCCAGGTTCGCGGTGGCCGGGCGCGGGGAGGTCGACGTCGTCGTACGCCGGGTGGCCGGGGCAGAGGCACACCAGCTCACCTGTGCCGCCCGCCGGGCGAACACGATCCCGGGCCACGAGGTGGTCGAGGTCCGCACCGTGCCCTAAGAAAGTCGCGTGCACCTGGACCCCGCGAGAGGGAGACTGACCGCTCGTGACCTGGACCGACCGGCTCCGAGCGATGCGGATGGACGTGACGCCGCTGCGCGAGTCGCGCGACTTCCGCCTGCTGTTCACCGCCGGCACCGTGTTCTACCTCGGCAGCATGGTCGCCTACGTCGCGGTCCCGTTCGCGATCTACGACCTCACCGGCTCCAACTTCCTCGTCGGTCTCGTCGGTCTCGTCGAGCTCGGGCCGCTCGTCGTGTTCGGGCTGTACGGCGGCGCGCTGGCCGACCACGTCGACCGACGCCGGCTCCTCGTCGGCACCGGGGTCGCCCAGGTCGTGCTGATGGGCGCCTTCGCCGCGAACGCCTTCTCCGCCCATCCGAGGGTGTGGCTGATCTTCGTCATCGCCGCCCTCTATGCCGCCGTCAGCTCGATGCAGCGCCCGTCGCGCGAGGCGCTGGAGCCGCGCACCGTTCGGCACGACCAGATCGCCGCGGCCAACGCGCTGAGCAGCTTCGCCATGCAGTTCGGCGTCCTCCTCGGCCCTCTCGTCGGCGGCCTGCTGGTGGCGTACGTCGGCGTCGGCTGGTGCTTCCTCGTCGGCATGGTCGGCTACTCGATCGCCACGCTGCTGTTCGCTGCCATGCGGCCATACCCGCACGACGGCGAGACCACCCCGCCCAGCCTCCGCGGCATCCACGAGGGCCTGACCTACGCGCTGCGTCGCCGCGACCTGCTCGGCACCTACCTCGTCGACATCGCGGCGATGATGCTGGCCATCCCGGTCGTGCTGTTCCCCGCCCTGGCGCACGAGGTGTTCGCTCGCCCCGAGCTGCTCGGCCTGCTCTACTCGGCCGAGACCGTGGGCGCCCTCGTCGCGACCGCTCTCAGCGGTTGGGTCGGCCGGGTGCACCACCACGGCCGCGCGATCGTGATCGCCGCCAGCCTCTACGGCGCCTGCATCGCGCTCGCCGGACTGATGCCGTCGTTCTGGCTGGCGTGCCTCTTCCTCGCGCTCGCGGGCGCGGCGGACATGGTGTCGGCGGTCTTCCGGTCGACGGTCTGGAACCAGACCATCCCGGACACGATGCGCGGCCGCCTCGCCGGCATCGAGATGCTGTCGTACTCGGTCGGGCCGATGGTCGGCGAGACCCGCGCCGGCTTCGTGGCGGACGCGTGGTCGGTGCGTGGGGCGATGGTCAGCGGTGGCGCCGCGTGCGTCGGCGGGGTGCTGCTCACGGCGGTGGCGTTGCGCGACTTCTGGTCCTACGACTCGCGTACCGACCCGTACGCCCTGGCCGAGCGTGAGCGGCGTGCTGCGGGAGCCGAGTCGTCCGACTAGGGGAGCGCCGGCTCAGCCCAGGCGGTCGCGGAGGTCGGTCGGCCGGTCGGGCGCCGGCTGCCACTCGGCCCGCTCGACGACGAGGCGGGGGCGTCCGGCCTCCGCGTCCTGGAGGTCACGGGCAGCGCGGTTGGCCTGCGCCTGCTCGCGCTGGGCCACGGCCTCGGCGTCGCGCATCTCGACCCTGGACTCGATGAGCTCGCGGTGCAGCGCCTGGACCTTGGCGGCCTGGGCCTGGATCTCCTCGGGCGGGGCCTCGGCGACCACCAGCTCCTCGAGCCTGCCGAGCGCGGTCTGCTCCCGGCGCCGGAGCGCGTCCACGGTGTTGCGGGCCGCCTCTGCGGCGTCCCCGGCCTGCACGGCCTCGAGGGCCTCCTCGGCCGCCTCGCGGCGGAGCTCACCGAAGCTCACCTGGCCGGCCCCGGCGGGGACGAGCTTGGCGCGGTCCTTGTCGGGGTGGACACCGGCGTGCTCGGCCAGCGCCTTGACGAGCTCGCGGGTGGCGACCCGGCGGGCGTCACGCAGCTCGATCTTGGCCTCGAAGCACGCCTGGTAGGCCTTCCAGTCGCTCTCCCACGCGTCGGCCTGCTTCTCGGTGGCGTCGCCGGGCAAGGTCTCGACCGGCGGCCAGATGCGGTTGCCGCGCACCTCGAGGCCCTTGCTGACCGCGAAGTCACGCAGCTGCTCGAGGCCCTGGCGGTGCCGGCGCAGCACGTCGGAGTAGGCGTTGATCGCGCGGCCGAGGCCGCGGAGGTTGTCGCGGACGGTCGCCGACTCCTCGTGGCGGCGGCCGGCGCGGTCGCGGAGCGTGTCGGCGGCCTCGCCGGCGAAGACGTCCTCCGACAGCGTCGAGGTGCGCTCGAAGGCGTCGACGGCGAGCTCGACCTTGGCGGCGAGCCGGCGCACGGAGTCGCCGTAGGAGTCGACCTTGTCGGGCTCGAGCCAGTGGTAGTGGCAACCGATCGGGTCGCCGAACTGGAGCTTGTCCTGCTGGGTCTCGATCCGGTCGACGACGACCCGGGTCATGGCTTCACCTGGTCGAGCTCGGCGGCGAACGTGGCGGCCTGTCCGACCATGGAGTCGAGCTCGTCGAAGTCGATGATCGAGTCGTCGACCGCGCCGGCGAGGGTGCGGCACTTCTTCGCCACCTGCTCGGCGTCGTCGACCAGGCTGCGGACCCCCTCGACCATGAGGTCGCGCCAGGGGAAGTCGTCGGCGGGGTGGTCGATGTCACCGAGCGCGGACCGCAGGTCCTCGCGGGCGGAGTCGAGCTCCTCCTTGGCGCCGCGCAGCGCCCGCTGGTTGATCGCGATCGGCCTCATGGCCTTCTTCTGCCCCGATGAACGGCGTCGAAACCAGAAGTCGTGGAACTGTGAACTAGGCGGTCACCCGGTCTGGACCGCACCTCGCGGAGGCGCTGGCCAACCACGCCGTCGAGCGGACCAAAGCCGTACGCCCTCCCGGCCGCTGAGCGCGGACCTCGGGCGGTCGAGGTCGTTCGGTCCGATCGACGGTCTGACCCGACGGGTCAGACGTGGCCGCTGAGCTGCGCCAGCCGCAGCTCGAGGCGCCCGAGGAGGTCGGTGCAGGCCTTCTCCGGCATCGCGGAGCGCTTGTCGCCACCCCGGGCGCACACCGGCAGCACGTCGATCGACAGCTTGGCGCCGCCGGCGAGCGCGCGCAGCTCGTCGAGCTTGTCGCCGAAGGGCGTGCCGCTGCCGGGGGAGTAGTAGTGCACGGCGGCGTCGACGTCGTCGGCGAAGAGGTCGGCCTTCGTGACCGCGACGACCAGCCAGGTGGGTCGGTCGCGGCGGACGGCCATGCTCGCGATCCGGTGCGCCGTGATCGCCCAGTCCTCCAGCTCGGCGGCCAGCAGCTCCTCGCGGGTGGCGAGGGCCGCGCCGGTGGTGCCGCCCGTGCGGCGCGGGGTCGCGTGGCCCCACGCCACGACGTGCAGCACGCCGTCGACGGGCTCGTCGTGGAAGACCTCGTCGAGCGCCCCGAGCCGGGTGGCGGCGTTCTCGCCCGGCACGACCCGGAAGCGGTAGCCGCGCAGCCGTGCGTTGCGACGGGTACGACGCTCCATCACGGCCGAGCCGACGTCCGCCCCGCCGGCCGACTCCGCGCTCGCACGCCGGGAGAGCCGGTCGACCAGACGGGTCTTGCCGACGCCGGTCATGCCGGTCACCGCCACCGTCGGGTAGCGGTGCCGGAGGAGACGGGAGGCCCGGTCCGGGGCCTGGGAGAGCGCGGCGAGCGCGCCAGTGGCGATGGTGGTGCCGATGGCTGCCTTGCCGTGTCGCAACGGTGACTGCATGGCCCCATCCTGTCCGACGCGCGGTGGCAGGCTCGCTCGACGGGCGGGCGACTTGGACCCGCAACCGCTCGTCCCGGACAATGGCGTCGTCCCCGCTCCCGCATGAAAGGCACCCGCCCACCGTCATGGACACCGAGAACCGCCCCGTGCTGACCGGCCTCGTGGCCCTGGTCGGCGTCGCCGTGGTCATCGGCCTGCTTGGCGGGCTGGCTGTCCTCGTCGGGGTCAAGGCCGCCGGCATCGGCGACAACACCGAGGCCACCAGCGACCCGACGTCCTCGGCGACGTTCCGGCTGCCCAAGCCCACGGAGACCAGCACCGAGACCACGCCCGAGGAGACGGAGCCCAGCCCGGGCGCCGAGACCTCATCGGAGGCGCCGGCGGAGGGCATCTCGCTGACGGCGACGCAGCAGTCGGTGAGCCCGATGCAGCAGATCGACCTGACCGGGACCTACCAGGCCGGCGAGGGCGCCATCCTGCAGGTGCAGCGGATGGAGAACGGCGCGTGGTCCGACTTTCCGGTGACCATGTCGGTCAGCGGCGGCACCTTCGCGACGTACGTCCAGACGAGCCGCACCGGTCCCAACCAGTTCCGCGTGGTCGACACCGACTCGGACGTCGTGTCCAACGAGGTGACGATCACCGTCGGCTGAGGGCCGCCGCCCGGGCCAGGTCCACGCGCCTGGTCCAGTAGCCGACCCAGCCGGCCCCGACCAGTCCGAGCACACCGACGGTCATGCACGCCACCGCCAGCGGTGCGACGGCGGCCACGGCGCTGACCAGCAGCGGCCCGCCCGTGTTGCCAATGTCGCCGCACAGCCGCCACGCGCCGAGGAACTGCGACCTGCCGTCGGCGGGTGCGGCATCCGCGCCCAGGGTCATCACGATGCCCGACCCGAGGCCGTTGCCGCACGCGATGAGCGCCATCACCAGGGCCACCGACACCGCGTCGGTCGCGAGCGGCAGCAGGAGGCACGCGACGGCCATCGACAGCACCACCGGCACGGCGACGACCATCCGGCCGCGGGTGTCCATCAGCCAGCCGCCCGGCCACATGAACGCCACGTCGAGGGCGGCGGCGCCGGCGAAGATGAGTGACGTCGTCGATGCCGACAGCCCGACGTGGTCGGCCCACAGCGGCAGGAGGCTGAGCCGCAGCGAGCGGCTCGCCCCGAGGATCACCACCGCGGTGCCCAGCGTGGCCAGCAGCCGGCGGTGCGCGGCGATCACGGTCCACACGCCCAGGTGGCCGGTCGCCCGGGCGGCGGCGCGCTTCTCCTCGCCGAGGTCGGGCATCGAGGCCGCGAGCAGGGAGGCGAGGACGGACATCGCGGCACCCAGCCAGAAGACGCTCGTCAGGTCGGAGACCGCGATCAGCCCGGCCCCGATGAGCGGACCGATGAGCACCCCGGCGCGGTAGGACCCGCCCAGCAGCGACATCGCCCGCGCCCGGTGGCTCTCCGGCACGACGTCGATCATGAAGCCCTGCCGGGCGATGAGGAACAACGTCCAGCACACGCCGCTGAGCAGGACCCCGATCGCCAGTCCCAGGACGGAGTCGGTCAGCGCCGCGAAGGCCATCGCGCAGGCGTCGACGAGGCCCGCGCCCACCAGCGCCCGCCGCTCGCCGATCCGCGCGACCAGCGCGCCTGCCGGCAGGCTCGCGAGGAGCTGCCCGACCCCGAGGAGGGCGACGATCGCGGCCGCGACGCTGACGTCGGCCCCGAGGTCGCGGGCCCGCAGGGCGAGCACCGGCAGCATCGCGCCGTGGCCGATGGCGGAGACGACCGAGGGCCCGTACGCGACGAGGAGGATGTCGCGGAAGCGGAAGTCCTGCGTGGTCCCCGAGGTCACCGGCACATCCTCGCAGCGTCGTCCGGCGAGCCGCCCGGCCGGACCGTCGTACGAACCTGCCGGCCTCGTGGTGCTGCCTGCCACGCCGGGCGCCCGTAGGCTCCAGACGTGGCCGAACCGACCGATACCCAGCCCGTTCCCGTCGACCTCCCCGGGGAGGGTGACTGGCTCGCGTGGGTGGCGCAGCGCTGCCGCGACCAGCTCGAGGAGGCGCAGCAGCAGGTCGGGCTGGTGAAGGCCGGCTCCTCGGACGCCCCCGTCGTCCTGGTCGCGTGGAACAAGGCCGAGACGGCGATCGCCAACGCCGAGGCCGTCGCGCTGTGGGCCGAGGTCCACCCCGACGCGGCCGTCCGCGACCTCGCCGACGACCTCAGCCAGCAGGTGCAGAAGTACGTCACCGAGCTCGGCCTGGACCGCGACCTGTACGCCGTCTTCGACCGGCTCGCGACGTCGTCCGACCTCTCCATCCTCGACGCCGACGGCCGCCGGGTGCTCGAGCACACGCTGCGCGACTTCCGCCGCGCCGGCGTCGATCGTGACGACGCCACCCGCGACCGGCTCCGCGCGCTCAGCGAGCAGAGCGTCAAGCTGTCGCAGGACTTCGGTCGCAACATCCGCGACGACGTCCGGTCGATCCGGATCGCGCCCGAGCGGCTGGTCGGCCTCCCCGAGGACTACCGCGCCGCCCACGCGCCTGGGGAGGACGGCCTCGTCACCATCACCACCGACTACCCCGACCTGGTCCCGTTCATCACCTTCGGCTCCGACGCCGAGGCCCGCCACGAGCTGGCCCTGGCGCAGAACAACGTCGCCTGGCCCGCCAACGACCAGGTGCTCCAGGACCTGCTGGCGGTGCGTCGTGAGACCGCGCAGCTGCTCGGCTACGACTCGTGGCCCGACTACGACACCGAGGTCAAGATGATCGGCAACGGCCAGGCCGTCGCCGACTTCATCGACCGGGTCGGCGAGGCGGCCAAGGAGCGGGCCGGCGACGAGGTCGGCGTCCTCCTCGAGCGCAAGCGCGCCGACGACCCGTCCGCGGACGCCGTGGCCACCTACGACTCGCGCTTCTACTCCGAGCTCGTCCGGAGGGAGCAGTACGACGTCGACGGCCAGGTCGTGCGCACCTACTTCCCGTTCGAGCAGGTCCGCCAGGGCCTCCTCGACGTCACCGGCCGGCTCTTCGGCCTCGGATGGACGCCCGTCGCGCGTGAGGACGCCGGCACCTGGCACGACGAGGTCGCCAGCTACGACGTCGACCTCGACGGCACCCGCATCGGGCGGATCCACCTCGACCTGCACCCGCGCGAGGGCAAGTTCAAGCACGCGGCCCAGTTCGACCTGGTCAAGGGCATCGCCGGCGAGCAGCTCCCCGAGGGCGTGCTGGTGTGCAACTTCAACCGGGGCCTGATGGAGCACGACGAGGTCGTGACGCTCTTCCACGAGTTCGGCCACCTCGTCCACCACGTCCTCGCCGGCCAGGGCCAGTGGGCCCGCTTCTCCGGCGTCGCCACCGAGTGGGACTTCGTCGAGGCGCCCAGTCAGATGCTGGAGGAGTGGGCCTGGGACGCCGACGTGCTGGCGACCTTCGCGCGCAACGAGGCGGGCGAGACCATCCCGGCCGACCTGGTCGCCGCGATGCGCCGGGCCGAGCAGTTCGGCAAGGGCCTCTACGCCGTGCAGCAGATGTCGTACGCGGCGAGGTCCTACTGGTTCCACGCCGGCGAGCACGACGACCTCACGGCCTACGGCGACGAGCTGCAGCGCCGCTACTCGGTGTTCCCGCCGCTGGACGGCGCCCACATGCACTGCGCCTTCGGCCACCTCGACGGCTACTCGTCGGGCTACTACACCTACATGTGGTCGCTCGTCATCGCCAAGGACCTCTTCTCGGCGTTCGACCCCGACGACCTCTTCGCGGCCGACGTCGCCCTCGCCTACCGCGACAAGGTGCTCGCGATGGGTGGCCGCGGGGACGCCGCCGACCTGGTCGCCGACTTCCTGGGCCGGCCCTACTCCTTCGACAGCTGGGCTGCCTGGCTGGCGGAGTAGTCCGGAGCAGTCCGGAGCAGTCCGGAGCAGGACCGAGCAACGGGGCGGGGCAGCAGTGCTGCCCCGCCCCGTCACGGAGTGGCTGAGGTCAGGAGACGTTCAGCGCGGTGTCGTCGACCACGAAGCTGGTCTGCAGCGACGAGTCCTCCGTCATCGTGAAGCGGATGGTGACCGTCTTGCCCTTGTAGGCGGTGAGGTTGTGCGAGTACTGCGTGTACGTCGCGTTGGTGCCCACGTTGCTGAAGCTGCGCAGCGTGGTGGCGGTGCTCCCGTCCACGACCTGCACGCGCATCGTGTCGTACGCCGTCGAGCCGCTCTCGGCGGTGTCGGTGCGGATCCAGTACGACAGCGTGGCCGCGGTCGCGTTGGACGGGACGGTCACCGTCTGGTTGACCGTCTCGGTGCTCGAGGAGCCGTTGCCGCCGAGCCAGAGCTTCCACGAGCCCGTGCGGGCCGCGCGACCGGTGTTGTTGGTGATCGGGCCGGCGGTGCCGGTCCAGGTCGTCGCGCCGGACTCGAAGCCGGGGTTCCCCAGGATGTTGCCGCCGGTGGGCGGGTCGGTCGGGGGCGTGGTGGTGCCGCCGCAGGTCGGGTCGGCGGTCTGGGCCGGCACGTTGACGGCGTTCCAGGCGGCCTTGACGGCGTTGAACTGGGCGCAGGTGCTGTCCAGGTTCTTGGCCGCGGTGAGCGTCCAGGTGCGGTACTTCAGGTAGTTCGACGAGCTCGTCTTCATCAGCATCGCGTTGTAGAGGACCTTGATGGCCGCCTGCTCGCCGAGGCCGGTCACGGACTGGCCGTTGCACTTCGAGACGCCGCCGCGCGAGAGCAGGTAGAACCAGTGGTCGCCGGGGCCGGCGGCCGCGTGGACCTCGGCGGTCGGGATCGAGCTCGAGTAGCACGAGGGGTCACCCACGTTGGCGGGGTTGGAGCCGTCGCGGATCGGTCCCTGGCCGACGAGGTTCACTTCCTCGCCGACGGTGTGGTCGGGGGCGTCGTACGGCGCCACCTGGCCGTCGTAGTACTCCGTGGCCGCCGCGAGGGCGTCACCGATGAACTCCTGCGTGCCGCCGCCGGAGATGCCGCCGGGGGTCTTGTCGTCGACGCCGTGGCCGAACTCGTGGGCCACCACGTCCATCGAGGAGATCCAGGCGCCGGCCTGGTTCTTGCCGACCTGGACCTGCGTGCCGTCGTAGTAGGCGTTGATGTCGTTGAGGCCGACGCGGATCGGGACCCAGCCGCCCGAGCCGTTCATGCCGCTGCGGCCGAGCCACGACGACATCATCGCCTTCATCTGCTGCGCGGCGTAGAGCGCGTCGACGCAGCCGGTCTCGCGGTTGGTCGCGTTGCCGTTGCCCCACAGGTCGTCGGTGCCGGAGAACGTCGTGTTGGTCGCGGCGTCCTGGCAGCGCAGCGTCGTCGCCGTCGGGTCGGTCATCGTGTAGCTGCTGCCCGAACCGCTGGTCGCGATGGGCAGCGGGTTGGGGCCGGAGTAGGCGGCCGTGCCGGAGCCGTGGGCGATCTGCTCGCGCGCCTCGAGGACGCTCCCGTCCTTGGCGTCGACCCAGACCTTCTGCCACGACACCTCGCCGGCGTCGGTGCCGCGGACCTCGACCTCGTACGCCAGCCGGGTGCCGGTGTCGCGGTGCCAGATCACGAGCTCCGGGCCCGAGGCGTCGCTGACCTCGTCGACCTGGCCCTTGGCGACGGCGGCCGCGCGGGCCGCGGGCACCTGGGCGGTGGTGGAGGCGATGTCGACCGGTGCCTCCTGGGCGACCGACGACCCGAGGACCCGGCCGTCGGCGTCGGCGAGGACGACGAAGTCGCCACCGACCACGCGCAGGCCCTCGTGGGTCCGCTCGTAGGCCATCGAGTAGACGCCGTTGTCGCCCTCGAACGTGCCGGCGCGGACGAACGAGTCGGCGGCGGCGCGCTCCAGCGCGGTCGAATGGCCCTTGACCCAGGCGCTGGCCGCCTGCTGGGCCTCGAGGCGGGGATCGCCCGCCGAGGGTGCGGCGCCGGCCGAGGTGACGGTCGGAACCAGGAACGACGCAGCGACGGCTGACGCTGCGACACCGGCCAGGACGGCCGGACGGAGTGATTTCACTGGGGTTTCCAATCATGAGTTCGCGTCGGTCGACGCGAGGGTGGATTGGGGTGTTGCGGACCACTGCACAAACTCGCAATCGCCGGACGGGTCGTCAATGAGCGCGGATCTGCGTGTTCGTGCAACGCGAGAAGATGCACCGTTCGGCCGATGACCGGACAAAAGTGTCCGATAGCCGGGAAGGGGTGCGACTGGGTCGCCGATCAGCGGGTCGGCGCGGAGGTCGGTCGGGTCAGCGGCCGAGCAGGGCGGGCCGTGCGGGTGTCACAGCCGTGAGGCGGTCCGCGACGGCGTCGCCGAACTCCCGGTGCCCGTCCTCGGTGAGGTGGAGCCGGTCGTCGAGGTAGTCCAGGTCGAGGTCGCTCGTGCGCACGTAGGGGACGCCGTACAGGTCGGCGAGCACCTGGAGCCGGTCGTCGACCCGGGGCACGGCACCGGCCCGGAGCGGGGCCGTCGCGGGACCGACGATCACCACGCGGTGGCCGACCAGGTCGGCCATCAGCTCGCGGAAGCCGCGGTTGATGGCGCGGTCGGGCTGGTCGTAGTCGTTCAGGCCACCCTCGACCACCACGAGGCGGGGCTGCACGCCGAGCGCGGTCGGCGCGCGGTCGTGGAAGGAGACGCGACCGCAGCCGCTGGCCCCGGCGCTGAAGCCCGACCCGGAGAAGCCGCGGACGTGGACCTCGCCCGGGAGCCGGCCGGCCCACGACCGGGTCAGGTCGTCCTGCCCGAGGCCGACCGACCACGAGTCACCGATCACCAGGACCCGCTCGCCACGACCCGTCACGACCGCCGCGCGCTCGCGGGCGTCGAGGCGGTGCTGCTGGCACCGGGTGGGTCCGGCGTCGGCGATGTCGGCGACGTAGAACGCCATCAGGGCAGCGATCAGCAGCGCGATGGTCGAGGCGCCGACGACCCGGCGCAGGTTCCCCCGATGGAGCACGAGAGAAGTGTGCGGCCTGGAGGCCGTTCCGCGCAGGCGAAAACCCCTGAGATTCCCCTGACTTCGGGACCTAGGCTGCCGCCCATGACGACCGACGCCCTCCTGGCGGCCTACGACGAGCAGCTCCGCACCGACGCCGAGATGGCCCGGGCCCAGGAGGTCGTGCGCGAGGGGCCGCTCCTGTGGGGCGTCTTCGACCACGGCGGGTTCGTGTCCTACCGCGACCTCGGCGGCCTCGAGGGTGAGGCGCTGGACGCGCTCATCGAGCGGACGGTGGCCCACTACCGCGACGACACCGACGTCGCGGCGTTCGAGTGGAAGTCGCGCGGGCACGACCGGCCCGCCGACCTCGGCGAGCGGCTCGTCGCCCACGGGTTCGTCGCTGAGCCGCGGGAGACGGTGATGATCGGCGAGGCGTCGCTGCTCGACGTCGACGTGCCCCTCGCCGAGACGCCCGAAGGGCCCGTCGTCGTACGACGTCTCGAGCCGGGCCCGTCGGTCGTCGACGACCTCACCCGGATGCTCGACGCGCAGGAGTCGGTCTTCGGCACGGGTCGTGGGCCGTCGGTGGAGTCATCGCTGGCCGAGCTCGAGTCCGGCGACTCGGAGTTCTGGGTCGCCGAGGTCGGCGGCCGCGTCGTCAGCGGCGGCCGGTTGACCCCGGTCCCCGGCACCGAGTTCGCGGGCATCTGGGGCGGCTCGACGCTGCCCGACTACCGCGGCCGCGGGATCTACCGCGCGCTCGTCGCCGCGCGCGCCCGGTCGGCGACGGCCCGCGGCATCCGGTTCATCAACTCCGACTGCACCGACATGTCCCGCCCGATCCTCGAGCGCTCCGGGCTGCAGGCCGTGACCACCACGACGCCGTACGTCTGGACGCGCTGACCTCGAGTCGGCGCATCCTCGCGCCGGGTCGACCGCGTACGCGCGTCAGAGCGGCGCGTAGTCGATCTCGAGGAAGTCCGCGACCTCCGGCACCCAGCGGTCCGCGACGAAGGCGGTGTGCACGGGGTGCTCGTTGTAGCCGTCATACGCCGCCTGGTCGGCGAACTCCATCGAGAAGCCGAAGGCGAAGTCGTTCTTCGGGCTGGTCTGGCGCAGCTGCTCGAACGCCGTGACTCCCGGGATGTCGGCCAGCGCCCGGGCGGCGGCGAGGAAGTCGGCCTCCTCGGTGGAGCCGGGGGCGTGGTGGAGCCGGAACGCGACGGTGTGGCGGATCATGCGCCAAGGCTAGCCAAGACGAGGGGGGAGCCAGGTCACACCAGATTTCTGTCCGGATCGGGGAACATCCGGCCCCGACCTGCGTTGTACCCCATGAACAGACTTGAGTCAGACCGACTCAACTGTTTTGCCTCCTCCGCCGACGCGCGGCAGGATGGCACCGAGACTCACGTCATCCACACGCAAGACCAAGCAGGAGGAACACACCATGGCTCGAGCGGTCGGCATCGACCTCGGCACGACCAACTCCGTCGTCGCCGTTCTTGAGGGTGGCGAGCCCACCGTCATCGCGAACGCCGAGGGCGCGCGGACGACTCCGTCCGTCGTCGCCTTCACCAAGTCCGGCGAGGTCCTCGTCGGAGAGGTCGCCAAGCGACAGGCGGTCACCAACGTCGACCGCACCATCCGGTCCGTCAAGCGCCACATGGGCGAGGACTGGAAGGTCGACATCGACGACAAGACCTTCACCCCCCAGCAGATCAGCGCGTTCGTGCTGCAGAAGCTCAAGCGCGACGCCGAGGCCTACCTCGGCGAGACGGTGACCGACGCGGTCATCACCGTCCCCGCCTACTTCTCCGACGCCCAGCGCCAGGCGACCAAGGAGGCCGGCGAGATCGCGGGCCTCAACGTCAGTCGCATCGTCAACGAGCCCACCGCGGCCGCGCTGGCCTACGGCCTCGACAAGGGTGACGACCAGACCATCCTCGTCTTCGACCTCGGTGGCGGCACGTTCGACGTGTCCCTGCTCGAGATCGGCGAGGGCGTCGTCGAGGTCAAGGCGACCTCCGGCGACAACCACCTCGGTGGCGACGACTGGGACAACCGCGTCGTCGAGTGGATGGTCAAGAAGTTCAAGGACTCCAACGGCGTCGACCTGGCGGCCGACAAGATCGCCAAGCAGCGCCTGCAGGAGGCCGCGGAGAAGGCGAAGATCGAGCTCTCGTCCTCCAGCGAGACCACGGTGCACCTGCCCTACATCACGCACGGCGAGTCCGGCCCGCTGCACTTCGAGGAGAAGCTGACGCGCAGCGAGTTCCAGAAGCTCACCGCCGACCTGCTCGAGCGCACCAAGGCGCCGTTCCAGAACGTCCTCAAGGACGGCGGCGTCGCGATCGACAAGATCGACCACGTGGTCCTCGTCGGTGGCTCGACCCGCATGCCGGCCGTCACCGAGGTCGTCACCGAGCTCCTCGGCGGCAAGCAGCCCAACAAGGGCGTCAACCCCGACGAGGTCGTCGCCGTGGGCGCCGCGCTCCAGGCCGGTGTCCTCAAGGGCGAGGTCAAGGACGTGCTGCTCCTCGACGTCACCCCGCTCTCCCTCGGCATCGAGACCAAGGGCGGCGTGATGACCACGCTCATCGAGCGCAACACCACCATCCCCACCAAGCGGTCGGAGATCTTCACCACCGCCGACGACAACCAGCCGTCGGTGGAGATCAAGGTCGCGCAGGGTGAGCGCCAGATGTGGTCGCAGAACCAGCCCCTCGGCAACTTCGAGCTCACCGGCCTCCCGCCGGCCCCGCGCGGCGTGCCGAAGATCGAGGTCACCTTCGACATCGACGCCAACGGCATCGTGCACGTCTCGGCCAAGGACCAGGCGTCCGGCCGTGAGCAGTCGATGACCATCTCCGGTGGCTCGGCGCTCGGCAAGGACGAGATCGACCGCATGGTCAAGGAGGCCGAGCAGTACGCCGAGGAGGACGCCAAGCGTCGCGAGTCGGTCGAGGCCCGCAACCAGGGCGACCAGCTCGTCTACACGACCGAGAAGTTCCTCGCCGACAACGACGACAAGCTCCCCGAGGACGTGAAGACCGAGGTCCGCACGGACGTCGACGCCCTGAAGGAGACCCTGGCCAAGGAGGACGCGTCCTCCGAGGACATCACCGCCGGCATCACCAAGCTGGGCGAGTCCAGCCAGAAGATGGGTGCCGCGATGTACGCCGCTGCGGAGGCCGACCAGGCCGCCGCGGGTGGTGCCACCGGGGCGACCGGCGAGTCGGACGACGACGTCGTCGACGCCGAGATCGTCGACGAGCCGACGGACGGCTCGACGGACGGCTCGACCGACGGCAGCGCGTCCGCCGAGGGTGAGTCCAAGTGACCGATCGCCCCGTCGAGCCCACCCCGGGCCCCGAGGCGACCGACCTCCCGGAGGGGGAGCCCACTGCGGCTCCCTCTCCGGAGGGCGGCTTCGGTGACGCCGCCGGTGAGGCGCCCGCCCAGACCGAGGTCGAGGAGCAGGTGGCCGGCGACGCCGTCGCCGGTGACGACCCCGGCACCGCCGAGGAGCGCCCCGACCTGGACGCCGGTGGCGACTCCTACGTCGACACCGAGGAGGACCAGCTCGCCGCCATGAAGGGTTCGCTCGCCGACCTGACCAACGACCTGCAGCGGCTCCAGGCGGAGTACGCCAACTACCGCAAGCGGGTCGACCGCGACCGGCAGATGGTGGCCGAGTCGGCCGCCTACAAGGCGCTGACGCCGGTGATCGAGGTCCTCGACACCATCGACCGGGCCAAGGAGCACGGCGAGCTCGAGGGCGGCTTCAAGGCGGTCGCCGACCAGCTCGAGCGGGTCGTGGCGAGCGCCGGCCTGGTCCGCTTCGGCGAGCCGGGCGACGCGTTCGACCCGACCTTCCACGAGGCGCTGAGCCACCTCGGCGCCGACGCCGAGGTGCAGGTCACGACGGTCAAGCACGTCGCCAAGGGCGGCTACCGGATGGGCGACCGTGTCGTCCGCGCCGCCCAGGTGCTCGTGGTCGACCCGGCCGACGCCTGAGGCGGCACCACGCACCCGATGACCCTGTCGACGACGGAGGGAGGTTGATCCATGGCTGACAACGAAGGTTTCCGCAATGACTGGGCGACCAAGGACTTCTACCAGGTCCTCGGCGTCGCCAAGGACGCCAGCGCGGCCGACATCAAGAAGGCCTACCGCAAGCTGGCCCGGGCCAACCACCCCGACTCCAACCCCGGCGACGACGCCAAGCACGAGACGTTCAAGGCCGTCGCCGAGGCCTACGACGTCGTCGGCGACGAGGCCAAGCGCGCCAAGTACGACGAGTTCCGCTCGCTGCAGGCGCACGGCGGCTTCGGACCCGGCATGGGCGGGGGCGGCGGCGGCTTCGGCGGCGGCGGCGGGTTCAACCTCGACGACCTGCTCCGCGACCGCGCCGGTGCGGGCGGCGGGCTCGGCGACATGTTCGGCGACCTGTTCGGCGGCGCCCAGCGCGGGCGTACGCAGCAGCAGGCCCGGCCGCGCCGGGGCGCCGACGTCGAGAGCACGGCGACCATCGGCTTCACCGACGCGCTCGACGGCGTGACGGTGTCGCTGCGCCTGACCTCCGACACCGCCTGTCCCACCTGCCAGGGCACGGGTGGCAAGCCCGGCACCCGGCCGCACATCTGCCCGGAGTGCGAGGGCGCAGGTTTCGTCGTGTCCGGCACGGGCGGGGCGTTCTCCATCAACGAGACCTGCCCCGCCTGTGGCGGGCGCCAGCTGGTGTACGACGAGGCCTGCCCCACCTGCCACGGCAGCGGTCGCGGCACCTCGGCGCGCACCATCCAGGCCCGCATCCCGGCCGGCGTCAAGGACGGCGCGAGGATCCGGCTCAAGGGCAAGGGCGCGCCCGGCGACAACGGCGGCCCGCCGGGCGACCTGTTCGTCAAGGTCAAGGTCACGCCCCACCGCGTCTTCGGCCGCAAGGACGACAACCTCACCATCGACGTCCCCGTCTCCTTCGACGAGGCGGCGCTCGGTGGCGAGGTGAAGATCCCGACGCTCGGCGGTGCGCCGGTGACCCTCAAGCTGCCCCCGGGCACGCCCAACGGCCGCACCTTCCGGGTCCGCGGCAAGGGCGCCACCAAGCGCGACGGCAGCAAGGGCGACCTGCTCGCCACAGTCGAGGTGCAGGTCCCGGCCAACCTCGACCCGACCGCACGCGAGGCCCTCGAGGCCTACCGCGCGGCGACCGCCGGCAAGCCGCTCCGCGCGGGCCTGTTCGAGGCATGAGCACCCCGTGAACACCGTCTTCCAGCCCCCGTCGCCCGACGCTGCGGTCTACGTCATCTCCGTCGCCGCGGAGCTGACGGGCCTGCACCCGCAGACCCTGCGCGCCTACGAGCGGATGGGGCTGATCCAGCCGGGCCGCACCGGCGGCGGCGGTCGCCGCTACTCCCACCGCGACATCGAGCGCCTGCGCGAGATCGCCGACCTCACCCGTGCCGGCATCGGCATCGAGGGGGTCCGCCGCATCATGGACCTCGAGCTGCAGGTCGACGCGCTCCGCGCCCGCAACGAGGAGCTCCTCGCCGAGCTCCAGGCGCTGCGGAGCGGGCTCGCCGCGCGGGCGGCGGTGCCGCCCACCAACAAGCTGCCGGTGCTGCACCAGGCCGTCGGGCAGTCCCTCGTCGTGTGGCGCCGCGGGTCCTGACGTGCCGCGCATCGACCGGGCCGTCACCGACGTCAGTGCGCCTCCGGAGGAGGTGTACGCCGCCTTCGTCGACGCCGACGCGCTGGCGGCCTGGCTCCCTCCGGACGGGATGACCGGCGAGATCGCCGACGCCGACCTGCGGGTCGGAGGTGGCTTCACGATGACGCTCCGCTACGACGAGGCACCCGAGGGTGGCGGCAAGACGACCGAGCACAGCGACGTCTCCCGCGTCGCGATCGACGAGCTCGTCGAGCCCGAGCGCGTGGTCTGGGGCGTCGAGTTCGACTCCGACGACCCGGACACCGCCGGCCGGATGACGATGACGTGGACCTTCACCGCCCGCGACACGGGCACCCGCGTCGCCATCGACGCGACCGATGTACCTCCCGCCATCGACGTGGAGGCGCACCAGCAGGGTCTCGACGCGTCGCTGGCCAACCTCGCCGCCTGGCTCGAGGCGTAGCCGGCCCCGCTTGTCGTGGCCTGCGGCTACTGTGCGCGGGGTGCGGCAGCGCAATCTCGAGACGGCGGACCGGTGCGCGTCACCGGTCGGCTTCTCCGGGGCTACCCCGGGGACCACCGGATCGTTCGGGCACGGCACCGCGCGCGACTCGCTGCGCTCCGCTGCAGGTCATCGCGCGCACGACGGGACAGGTCGGGCTGCGCTGCCGCACACCCTTCCGGCCAACGGGTCGGCGGCCGGATGAGGGCCGACCTGGCGCGCGCCCTGGCGGCCGCCTTCCTCGCCGGCGAGTGGACCCAGCCGGGCATGGTCGCGAGCGGCGCGACGGTGCTGGGTCGCCGAGCGCGGTGGCTGCCGCCGCTCGTGCGCCAGACGCTCGCGCTCTACCCGCGCGCACCGGTCGACCGTCCCCGCGAGCTCGCCGCCAACCTCGCCTCGCGTCCGGCGGCGGCCAAGGCGCTGCGCGCGGTCCCCCTGGTGCAACCGGTCGTCGCCACGCAGATGATCGCCAACCGGTGGCGGCTGCCGGTGCTCGACGACCTCGCGGACGTGGCGTCGTTCCTGCGTCTCAGCGCCTCCGACCTCGACTGGTTCGCCGACCCGAGACACCTGGCGCGCAGCGCCTCCGACGTCCCCCTCCAGCACTACCGCGTCTCCCACCGCGTGGCGCCCAGCGGCGCCATCCGCGTCCTCGAGGCACCCAAGCCGCGGCTCAAGGCCGTGCAGCGCCGCCTGCTCCACGAGGTCGCCGCCCTCATCCCGCCGCACGACGCGGCCAGGGGCTTCCGGCCCGGAGGCTCGGTGCGGTCCTACGCAGCGCCCCACGCCGACCGGAGCGTCGTGCTGCGGCTCGACCTCGAGGCGTTCTTCGCCAGCGTGACCGTCTCCCGCGTCTACGGCATCTGGCGCACCGCCGGCTACCCGGAGCCGGTCGCGCACTGCCTGGCCGGCCTGGTGACCAGCGTCCTGCCGCTCTCGACCTGGCGCGCGGTGACGACCCCCGCGGACGACGGCATGCTCGACGCCCACTGGCGGCTCGGTCGCCGTCTCGCCGCGCCACACCTGCCGCAGGGTGCGCCGACGTCGCCGGCGATGGCCAACCTGGCAGCCTTCCGGCTCGACGTGCGCCTCACCGCGCTGGCCCGGTCGTGGGGCGGGCGCTACACGAGGTACGCCGACGACCTGGCGTTCTCGGGCGAGCGCGGATGGGGCACGGGCACGTCGCGCCTCATCGACGCGGTCGAGGCGATCGTCGCGGACGAGGGCTTCCGGCTCAACGCCCGCAAGACCGGGGTGATGCCGCGGGTCGGTCGGCAGACCCTCGGCGGGCTGGTGGTCAACGAACGGCCGAAGGTGGCCCGCCACCAGGTCGACCTGCTGCGGGCGATCCTGCACAACTGCCACCGCCACGGACCGAGCACGCAGAACCACGACGACGTACCCGCCTTCGAGGAGCACCTGCGCGGCCGGATCGCGTGGGTCGCGCAGCACGACCCGGTGCGCGGACGCCGGCTGCAGGACGTCCACGACGCGATCGACTGGAGCCGATGAGCGTCGCTGTCGGTGCGAGCGCGTAGGTTCATCCCGTGAGTGGACGATGAGCAAGATGGACAACCTGCGTGCCATGCGCGAGGCGAAGTATGCGGAGGCGCAGAAGCGCGCGACCTCCGCGCCCGCGCGCCCGAAGGCTGCGGCGCCCGTCGCCCCGCCGGCCCCGGCTGCGAAGAAGGCAGCCACCTCGGCAGCGCAGCCGGAGGTCGAGTCCGAGCAGTCGGCGACCGAGGAGCTGTGCGGCCACCGCAACATGAGCGGCCGCACCTGCACCCGCGAGCGCGGCCACGCAGCGAAGAGCCACCGCTACTCCTGACGCCTGCCTGGCGAGGGTCAGGCGCTGAGCGCCTCCGCCGGCACGCCGGTCGGGTGGGGCGCGGGCTCCCCGCGCAGCTCGGCGACCTGCGACACCAGCACGGTCATCACCTCGTCGGCGACCCGGCGCACGGTCGCGTCGTCGACCGGCTGGTCACCACTGACGCCCGCGAGGCGTCGTACGTCGATCGACTCCCCGACCGCGACCCGCACCCGTGGGCGCAGGACGGTGTTGCGCAGCAGCCGGGCGACGATGCCGCTCGTGCCCACGACCTGGTGCGCGCCGACCAGCGCGACGGGGACGACCGGCGCGCCGGTGCGGAGCGCGAGCCGGACGGCGCCGGTCCTGGACCGCTCGGGCCAGTGCTGCTGGTCGCGGGTGATGCGGCCCTCGGGGAAGAGGCCGACGGCCTCGCCGGCCTCGAGGGCGGTTGCTGCGGCGTCGAGCGAGCCGGCGGCTGAGTCGGTGCCGCGGAGGACGGGGATGAACCCGAGCCGACGCACGACCGGGCCGACCAGACCCGACCGGAAGACGCCGCCGGTGGCCATCAGCCGCAGCGAGCGGCCGAGGCGGCGGCCGACGAGCGCCAGCAGGATGCCGTCGGCGAAGCTCGTGTGGTTGGCGACCACGATCACCGGCCCGTCGGGGAGCTCGGCGTCGGGGACGGCACGGCGGGTGAGCTCGAGGCGGCTGACCGCGGAGACGATGCTGCCGAGGAGACTGGCGGCGACGGCGTACAGGAGGGCGGCGCGGAGGCCGGGGCGCTGCCAGGTGCTGGGTTCCATGCGGGTGAGTCTGGGCCAGCCGGGCGGGGTCGCGCGTGCGTATGAGGACTCAGGTCGCCGATCCGGCAGACACCACGAAGGCAGTTCGCCGCAGAGCGGCCTGCGGCCACGCTCAGCGCGTTGGTCGGCGGCGCGAACTGCCTGCATGGTGCGCATGACGGAGGCCCGACCCCGGGACGGGGTCGGGCCTCTCGACGTGCCAGCGGGCGGGCGTCAGCCGGGGATGTAGTCGAACGTGTCGGGGTTGGGGCCGGTGCGGCCGTCCTCGCCGCGGTCGAGGCCCGCGATGCGCGCGACCTCGTCGTCGGTGAGGGAGAAGTCGAAGATCTCGAAGTTCTCCTTCATCCGCCCGGGGTTCACCGACTTGGGGAAGACGATGTCGCCGCGCTCGACGTGCCAGCGGAGGGTGACCTGCGCGGTCGACCTGCCCTTCGCCTCGGCGATCTCGGCGATGACCGAGTCGTCGAGCACCTGGCCCTGCGCGATCGGTGACCACGCCTCGGTCGCGACGCCGTGCTTCGCATCGGCCGCGCGGACGTCGTCGTTCGTGAAGTAGGGGTGGACCTCGACCTGGTTGATCACCGGGACGACGCCGGTCTCGTCCACGAGCCGCTGAAGGTGGGCCGGCTGGAAGTTGGAGACCCCCACCGACGCCGCGCGGCCGTCCTCGACGAACGACGCCATGGTGCGCCAGGTCGAGACGAAGTCGCCGTCGTAGCGGGTCGGCAGCGGCCAGTGGATGAGGAACAGGTCGATGCGGTCGAGGCCGAGGTCGCTCAACGTCTTCTCGAACGCGCGCTCCGCGTCGTCGGGGCGGTGGAAGCCGTTGTTGAGCTTGGAAGTCACGTAGACCTCGTCCCGCGCGATCGGTGACGACCGCAGCGCCTCGCCCACCTCCTTCTCGTTGCCGTACATCTCCGCGGTGTCGATGTGGCGGTAGCCGACCTCGAGGGCCTGCGTCACCGCCTCCGCGGTGTCGGCGGGGTCGATCTGGAACACGCCGAAGCCGAGCTGCGGGATGGACGTGCCGTCATGGAGCTGGATGCTGGGAACGGTCATACGAGGCACAGCACGACCCTCCCGCGAGGTATTCCGCCCGGTCAGGACTCCCAGCGTGCGGGCCGCGACAAACCCTCCGGAAGGGTGGTCGCCGGGTCGCCGATGGCGCCGTTGACCTGGGGCTGGGTGAGGAACAGGGCGGTGGAGAGGTCGCAGCCGCGTAGGTCGGTGTCGCGCAGGTCGGCGCCGAGGAGGTCCACCTCGCGCAGGTCGGCACCGCGGAGGTCGGCGGCGATGAGCAGCGCGCCGCGGAACGACCAGCCGCGGTGGTCGCCGGTCAGCCGGCGGCCGGCGAGGTCGGCGCGCGTGCGGTCCTGCGCGGCGGGCCACGGTCGTCGTACGCGAGCGCTGGCCTCCGACAGCAGGCGGCCCACCCGCTCGTGCAGGTCGTCGACGTCGGCAAGGAGGAGGGTCTCGGGGTCAGCGCCGGTGAGCTGCTCGACCTCGGCGCGTACGACGTCGGCATCGGGGTCGGGTGAGCGCCGGGCGACCTCGACGAGGTGGACGAGCATCTCGTGGAGCTGGCGCATCACCGACAGCACGGCGGCCATCTCGGCGAGGTTGTCCTGCTCGCGCCACGACGTGCCGCCGTAGGTGACCTGGGAGACCTGTTGGCCGGCGCCGAAGCACTCGAAGACCGTGCACCCGGGCCACCCGTCCTCGCGCAGGGTCGCGTGGATGCGGCAGCTGTCGTCGCTGAGCAGGTTCAGGCACGGGCGCCCGCCGGGCTTGTCGACGCCGAAGCCCGCCGAGGCGGAGAAGGGGAGCAGCACGCAGCAGAGGCCGAAGCAGCGCGCGCAGTCAGAGCTCAAGCCGGGCGTGGACACCCGGGGATCGTGTCATGCGTGTGGTGAGGACCCGCGAGGGTCCTCAGGCGCCGTACCAGCCGTTCTGGATGGCGAACGCGTTGACCACGAGCAGGAACGCGAAGAGCGCGCCGACCGCCCTGTTGTCGAAGATCAGCTTGCTCATAGCACCACTGTGCCCGCTTGTTCGCGGAATGAAACAGATGGAGGGTAAAGATTCACCGGGACTGGGTACAGGCCGGTCGTATCGTGAGTCGCATGTCGACACCGGGCCTGACTCCCGCCTTCCCGCTCAAGCTGCAGTTCCCCCAGTCGCTGGCGGTATACGACGACTACGCGAAGGCGCAGAAGAGCGTCGACTTCCTCGCAGACGCCGACTTCCCCGTCGACCAGCTGATGATCGTCGGCACCGACCTCAAGCGCATCGAGCGCGTCACCGGTCGGCTGACGTGGTCGAAGGTGGCCGTCGGCGGGATCCTCTCGGGACTCTGGCTGGGCATCTTCGTGGGCCTGATCTTCGCGCTCTTCACCGAGGAGGGGCTCTGGCAGGTGCTGCTCGGCACCGCCCTCATGGGGGCGACCTTCGGCCTGGTCTGGGCCCTCCTCGGCTACGCCTTTACCCGCGGCCAGCGCGACTTCTCGTCGGTCACACAGGTGGTGGCGACGAAGTACGAGGTGCTCGTCGAGAACAAGCACGCCGCCCGGGCACGCGAGCTGCTCGCCGGGCTGCCCGGGGCGCTGCCCAACCCGTTCGCCTGAGCCTTCACACACGCGCGGCTACGTCGGGCGTCCGACGGATCACTCGCCGGATGCGCCGACGCCGCTCCCGGCTGCGAGGAGGCGCGCCGACAGACCGCAGGTCGGCCACGAACGGCCGGGCGTCCACCTGAGCGGCAGGTCGGTGAGATCGGTGTCGATATGGGACTGCGAGCACCGGCCGGAGGCCCGGTCGCGGTAGTCGATGCGGCCGCCGGTCCCGAGGACGGCGATCCAGTACGGCGTGCCCGCGGTGACGACGGGGGAGGAGTCGAGCGGAACGGTGTTCCACGCGTCAGGACGGGGAACGCCGAGCGAGCCTGATGCGAGCAGCGTGCCGGGTTCGCCGTCGTCGTCGGAGTAGAGACCGACGTGGACGGTGGTGGCGAGCGAGCCGGAGTCGACGTAGAGGGCGACGCTGCCGGCCCGACCGGTCGCCGTGGCGTCGAACAGGAAGGCCTCGGCTTCGCCCGCGGCGTCGTTGTCGGCGTAGTCCTGCACCTCGTCGAGGCCCAGCAGCTGCTCGACCCCGCGGTCCGGCGGGACCGGGACGGTGGCCGAGGTCTCGGCGGACGGCGGACTGGTGGTGCCAGCCGCATCGACGGCGGTCACCACGTAGTAGTAGGTGCCCGCGGGAAGGTCGACCTCCCTGAACGAGGTGGCGCTCCCTCGGCCGACCTCGGTGCCGTCGTCGGGGGTGAAGCCGGAGACCGTCGAGCGGTGCACGACGTAGTGCAGAGAGCCGTCGTCCCCGACCGGCGCGCTCCAGCGCAGGTCGACGCCGCCAGCGTCGGCGTCGTAGGAGGCGCTGAGGTCAGTGGGAGCCGTCACGGCCGCCGGTGTGGTCGGGTCCGGCGTCGTGGGAGTCGGTGTCGTCGGGTCCGGCGTCGTGGGAGCCGGTGTGGTCGGGTCCGGCGTCGTGGGGTCCGGCGTCGTGGGGTCCGGTGTGGTCGGGTCCGGTGTGGTCGGGTCCGGCGTCGTGGGGTCCGGAGTGTCGGTGCCGAGGCTGGTGCCGGTGAGGGTGAAAGTCGTGCCGGCAGGCACGGCGACGGTGGCGGTGTCAGCACGTACGACCACCGCAGGCCCGCGTTCCATGTGGCTCTCGGGGTTGGTCTGGTAGTAGTCGAGGCTGGGCGGGGCGTCGAGGTTCTTCAGGGCGATGGAGAGTGTCTGGGTGCTCTCGGAGGTGTTCTGCCCGACCAGCGTGAGTCGGTGCGTCGCGGGGTCGTGGAAGGCCTCGACCTGCACGTCGCTGTCGGCGGACTCCGCCCCGATGCGCTCGGCGCCGACGGACACCCACTTCATGAGCTGCCCGAAGTAGTAGAACTCGTCGCGCGGTGAGTAGGTGCGGGTGTCCTCGTCGTAGGCGAGGAGCGGTGTGATCCCGAAGGTGAGGGAGTCGTTGCCCGGTGCCGTGCCGAGGTCGTTGAGGACGGCATGGTTGTAGACGCTGTCGTAGGCCTCCCACATCATCAGCCCGGCTGCGCCCTGGTCGAGGTAGGAGAACGTCTGGTCCCACTGGCCGTACTCGCTGATCCAGAAGCTCTTGCCCGTGCCCGCCACAGCCTCGGCCGCGCCGTTGTCCCCACCGCCGTAGTTGTGGAAGTCGAAGGCGCCGAGCTGGGACATGAGCCGAGGACGGTCCTTCATCGGGTCGGCGTACTCCACGTGGCAGCACGTCTCGGGGCCAAGGAGCTTCACGCCGTCCATGCCCAGCTCGTCCATACGGCCGGCGAGGCGGTCCAAGACGTCGGCGTACCGGTCGGCGCTCATCGTGACGCCCTCGTTGAAGGAGATGTCCATCTCGTTGTTCGGGCTGAACAAGCCGAACGTGTGCCCGTGGCTGTACCCGTAGTAGGCGGCGGACAGCACGCCCTCCACGAACTCATCCTCCATGCCCGAGCTCAGGTGGCTGCCGCCCATCCAGGAGGGACCGGGGCCCATGAAGCTCAGCACGATCCCGCTGTCGGGGACACCCTTCTGGTGCAGGTAGTCGATGACGTCCCACGTGTCGGCGAAGCTGGAGCCGGCTTGGTCGGTGTCGAAGCCGACCCGGCCCGAGTAGATCGGGTCGTAGTAGCCCCAGTCGAAGGTCCGCGGGTCGGAGTCGTCGTTGCGCGACTCCCAGTCCATCATGTCCATCCCGACCCGGAAGGTCTTCATGCCCTCGTCGTCGATGAGCAGGTCGAGGGCCGGCTTGAGGTTCCCGTCGTCCCAGGACCTCGGATTGATGTCGGCGCCCAGCGCCTCGATGGTCTGGAAGGTCTGACCGCCGTCGACCGTGACGTCGACACCGGCCGCCTGGGCCAGTGGCACGCCCACGAGCATGGGTGCGACGACGGCCGTCCAGCCGAGGACGGCTACGGCTCGGAGGGGGACTCGCGACATCGTCATCTCCATGAGGTGTGCCGGGGGGTGCAGGGCCTGTCGGGATGCGCGTGGACGCCCGACTCACGCTAGGCACGATCGCTCGCGGCGAGCATCCCCTGTTTGAGGGGTGAATCTCCTCCCCGGTCGGGCCCGGTGCGGGTGTGAGTCGTGGGGACTGCGTGACGAAGGCAGCCTGGGCCAGACGCTCGTCGGTCCGGGCGATCCGAAACCAGGGTCCGGACATGGACATGATCCGGAGCGCGCAGATCGCCGAGGCCGGCCGCGGGTGACACCCGTGGTCGACGACAGCAACGCCCCCGGGCTCACCGTCATCGCCGACCAGGACTGCACATGGGGGCATCGTGTGCGCCGACGTGTCGGCAGCGCCCACCGAGTGATGGATCGTGCCGGCCCGGCGCAGGGCCGCTCCGCCAGATTCCCAGAGTTGAGGGGAATCGACTCAACTTCTGGTGCGTTGACCGAGTACGGACCAGAGTGGTCCACCAGGACAACGGAGGAGATGAGTTGAGCCAGTTCGGTGCCGAGAAGTTCACCACCCGCAGCCGCGAGGTCGTCGAGGCTGCCCAGCTCGCCGCCACCACCGGCGGCAACACCACCACCGAGCCGATCCATCTGCTCGTCGCCCTGCTCAAGCAGGAGGACGGCGCCACCCGCAGCCTCGTGCAGAAGGCGGGCGTCGATCCCGTCGTCCTGCTCGCGCAGGCCGAGGGCGTGCAGCAGCAGCTGCCCCGCGCCACCGGCTCGACCGTGCAGCAGCCCAGTGCGTCGGCCTCGCTGACCCGCGTGCTGGCTCAGGCGCTCGACCTCGCCGCGTCCATGAAGGACGACTACGTCGCCACCGACCACCTCCTGGTCGCCACGGCGACCGTCGAGTCGAGCGCGCAGAAGGTGCTGACCGACGCGAGCCTCACCGCGGCCGGGCTGCGGGAGGCGATCACCGCGGTCCGCGGCAACCGGCGCGTGACCAGCGAGAGCGCCGAGGCGTCGTACGAGTCGCTGGAGAAGTACTCCGTCGACCTGACCAGGTCGGCCGAGGACGGCCGTCTCGACCCGGTCATCGGCCGTGACGCCGAGATCCGCCGCGTCATCCAGGTGCTGTCGCGGCGCACCAAGAACAACCCGGTCCTGATCGGCGAGCCCGGCGTCGGCAAGACCGCCGTCGTCGAGGGCCTCGCCCAGCGCGTCGTCGCCGGTGACGTGCCCGACTCGCTCAAGGGCCGTCGGGTGCTCAGCCTCGACCTGGCCGCGATGGTGGCCGGCGCGAAGTACCGCGGCGAGTTCGAGGAGCGGCTCAAGGCCGTCCTCGAGGAGATCAAGGACGCCGGCGGGCAGGTCATCACCTTCATCGACGAGCTGCACACCGTGGTCGGCGCGGGCGCCGGCGGAGACTCCGCGATGGACGCCGGCAACATGCTGAAGCCGATGCTCGCCCGCGGCGAGCTGCACATGATCGGCGCGACCACCCTCGACGAGTACCGCGAGCGCATCGAGAAGGACCCGGCTCTGGAGCGACGCTTCCAGCAGGTCTTCGTCGGCGAGCCCAGCGTCGAGGACACGATCCAGATCCTGCGCGGCATCCAGGAGAAGTACGAGGCCCACCACGGCGTGCGCATCACCGACGCCGCGCTGGTCGCGGCCGCCACGCTGTCCGATCGCTACATCCCCGGTCGCCAGCTGCCCGACAAGGCGATCGACCTCATCGACGAGGCGTCGTCGCGCCTGCGGATGGAGCACGAGTCCTCGCCCGAGGAGATCGACGTGCTCCGCCGCCGGGTCGAGCGGCTCAAGATGGAGGAGTTCGCGCTCGCCAAGGAGAGCGACGCCGCCTCGGCCGACCGGCTGGCCGTGCTGCGCAAGGACCTCGCCGACCGCGAGGAGGAGCTGCGCGGGCTCGAGACCCGCTGGGAGCGCGAGAAGGACCAGCTCCAGGGCGAGGGTGAGCTGCGCCGCCAGCTCGACCAGCTCAAGATCGAGGCCGAGAAGAAGCTGCGCGAGGGCGACCTCGCCGGTGCGTCGGAGATCCAGTACGGCCAGGTCCCGGCGCTCGAGAAGCAGATCGCCGAGGTCGAGAAGGCCGAGTCAGATGGTCTTGGCGACCTCGAGCCGCTCGTCGGCGAGGAGGTCGGTGCCGAGCAGATCGCCGACGTCGTCGAGGCGTGGACCGGCATCCCCACCGGCAAGATGCTGCAGGGCGAGACCGCCAAGCTGCTCGAGATGGAGTCGGTCATCGGCGAGCGCCTCATCGGGCAGCGCGAGGCCGTCACCGCGGTCAGCGACGCCGTACGCCGCTCGCGCGCCGGCATCTCCGACCCCCACCGGCCGACCGGGTCGTTCCTCTTCCTCGGCCCGACCGGCACGGGCAAGACCGAGCTCGCCAAGGCGCTCGCGGACTTCCTCTTCGACGACGAGCGCGCGATCGTCCGCATCGACATGAGCGAGTACAGCGAGAAGCACTCGGTCTCGCGGCTCGTCGGCGCCCCTCCCGGCTACGTCGGCTACGACGAGGGCGGCCAGCTCACCGAGGCCGTGCGGCGACGCCCCTACAGCGTCGTCCTCCTCGACGAGGTCGAGAAGGCGCACCCCGAGGTCTTCGACATCCTGCTGCAGGTGCTCGACGACGGTCGGCTCACCGACGGCCAGGGTAGAACGGTCGACTTCCGCAACACGCTGCTGATCCTGACCTCCAACCTCGGGTCCAACTTCCTCGTCGACCCGAACCTGATGCCGGACACGAAGAAGGTGTCCGTGATGAGCGTGGTCCGGCAGCACTTCAAGCCGGAGTTCCTCAACCGGCTCGACGAGGTCGTCCTGTTCGAGGCCCTGTCGAAGGACGACCTGGCCCACATCGTCGACCTGCAGCTCGCGCTGCTCGAGCAGCGGCTCGCGGTCCGGCGGATCACCATCTCGGTGACCGACGCCGCTCGCGCCTGGCTCGCCGACACCGGCTACGACCCGGCCTACGGCGCCCGGCCGCTGCGCCGACTGATCCAGTCGGCCATCGGCGACCCGCTCGCCCGCCTGCTGATCGCGGGCATGGTGACCGACGGTGGCGCGGTGACGGTGGACGTCGGCGACGACGGGCTCGTGCTCACCTGATCGGGCCGTCCCAGTCCCAGTGGGTCAGGGCGAGGTCGTCGGGGACGTCGTCCTTCGAGCGTCCCCAGGCCTGGAACGGCCCGGTCGCGGCCCACGTGACGTAGTCGGTGATCGCCCGGCGCACCTGCGGGTCGTCGGGCACACCGGCCTCGTCGAAGGAGTCGACGACGCACTGCACGAACCGGGGGCTCGCCTCGACGGCGTAGTCGCCCTCACCTGCGTGCAGGCGCTGCACGTGCGACTCGCTGCCGCCCATCGTGGAGGTGTACGTCGGCGGGCCGCCGAGTGCCTCGGCCCAGTAGGCCGCCAGCCGATCGGTGTGGTCGGGCTGGTTGTCGGCGTGGGAGAAGGGGTGGCTGAGCAGCGGGTCGGCCAGGCAGCGCTGGTGCGTCGCCTCGGCCAGCCGCACGAAGACGTCCCTCCCGCCGGCCGCCTCGTAGATCGTGCTCACCCGTCGATCGTCGTACAACGAGGGGCATTCGTCGAGGCGGTTCTCAGCGCCACTTCAGCCGGCTGCGGGATGCTGGGGGCGTGAGCACCACGACCGAGGCGACGAGACCGTGGTGGCGACTCCGGGACACACCCGTCCCGGGTGGCGTGCCGGACCTGGCGAAGGCGCTGCTGTGGACCGAGCTCGCGATCGTGCTGCTCGTCTCCCTGGGCCGGAGCGCGGTCTACTCGATCGTCAGCATCGTCTCGGCGCTCACCGCCCCGGGGCCGCTGTCGTCGCAGGCGGCCAACCTCAACAACTCCCTCGCCCCGGACCGGCCGTGGCTCGACCTGACCTACCAGCTGCTGCGCGTCGCCTTCGCGCTCGTGCCGGTGGCGCTGGCGGCGTACCTGCTGGTGCGCTCCGGGAGCAGGCTCAAGGACGTGTGGGCGCGGGACGGCGGCTGGAGCAGCCTCGGTGACTGGGGGCGCGGCGCCCTGCTCGCGGCCGGTGTCGGCTCGGTGGGCGTGGTCTTCTACCTCGCGACCTTCGCCCTCGGCACCAACCTGACGGTCGTCGCCCAGTCGCTGCCGGGGGAGTGGTGGCGGGTGCCGGTGCTGGTGCTCGCGGCCGCGCAGAACGCCGTGGTGGAGGAGTTCATCGTCCTCGGCTTCGTGCAGGTGCGGCTGCGGCAGATCGGGTTCGGCGACACCGCCGCCATCGGCTTGGCGGCCCTCCTGCGCGGCAGCTACCACCTCTACCAGGGGCTCGGCGGCTTCGTCGGCAACCTCGCGATGGGGCTGCTGTTCGGCTGGCTCTTCCGCCGCTGGGGGCGGGTGATGCCGTTCGTCGTCGCCCACACGCTGCTCGACGTGGGCGCGTTCGTGGGGTACGCCGTGCTCGCCGGGCGGGTCGACTGGCTGCCGACCCTGTGACCCGCCCGGCGGCGGGCGGTCAGCGGCGGATCTTGACCTTCTTGGAGCTCTTCCGCGCCTTCTCGTAGCCCTTCTTCCTGGCCGTCACCCGGACCGAGATCTTCTTGCCGCGGTCCTTGGCGCGGACGCGGTAGGTCGCCTGCTTGGCGCCCTTGATCTTCTTCCCGTTCTTCAGCCACTGGTAGCGCACCTTGACGCTCTTCTTGGCCGGCTTGGGCTTCCAGCCCTTCACCTTGACCGACAGCACCCGGCCGGTGCGCGGCACGCCGCGCAGCTTGGGCCGCTTCGTGCGGAACAGCGCCTTGCCGACGACGACGGACACCGCCGGAGCGGCCACCGTCGGGTAGAACGGCGCGGAGCCGAACACCTGCAGCGTGAGGGTCTTGCCGATGTCACCGCGGCCCAGCTTGAAGGTGCTGGCGGTCGCGCCCGGGACCGCGACGCCGTCGAGCAGCCACTGGTAGCCCAGGTTGACGGCCGGGGACCACGGCGTGGACGTCGCCTCCGCGGTGCCCTTGAACCGGGGGCGGCCGGCGATGCTGGCGGTGCCCGGGTAGATCTGCGACTGGCGGTAGCCCGCGACGGTCGCCATCTGCTCGTTGATCGCCAGCACGTTGTTGGTGGCAGCGGTGCCCTGGACGCGCCCGTTGTAGGTGACGTTCGGGTTGGAGAAGTAGCCGATGCGGGTGCAGTTGACCTGCTGGCGCACGCACTGGTCGTAGTAGGCCATCACCGTGATCGTCTGCGCGGCCACGTCGACGTAACCGCGGGCGTAGGGCTTCCCGTCGGTCGGCGGCTGGGACGCCCCGGCGTCGTGGTGGGCGCTGAGGTTGTGCCCGACCTCGTGGGCGAACGCGCGGAACTCGGTGGCGCAGGCGGCCGCGTAGACGACCGACCAGGCGGCGTACTGCGGGTCGTACTGCGGGTCCGTGCCGCCGAGGTAGGCGATGCCGCACGACGCGCCGCCCGGGACGCTGCCGGACAGCCAGAGGCTGACCAGGTCGGCGTGGGTCTCCTCGCGCAGCGCCTGCGCCTCGTCGAAGATGCCGTCGCCCGGGGTGCCGAGCGCCCTGAGGTTGGTGACCAGGTCGGAGGACTGCGTCGCGGCGACCTGGCGCGTGCCCACCAGCCGCACCCGGGTGCCGACGCCGGAGCTGGCGAAGGCCTCGTTGGCCTGGGTGATGCCCAGCGCGAACTGGGCCTCCATCGCGGGCTGCCCCATCTGCGCGACCAGCTGGGCGGGGTAGACGATGGCGATGTCGATCGTGTCGGGCGCGTCGGCCGAGGCGATGGGGCCCGGTGCGCCGGCGGTGTCGCCGGTGTCGCGCGGCGCGCGCGGCAGGATGCCGTGGTCGTGGGACTCGGCCTTGCCCGGGCGCTCGGGCAGGACGACGTCGTCGCCGCCAGGCGGGTCGCCCGCCTCGTCGACGACGTAGTCGCCCTCGGGCGTGCTGCGCACCTCGTAGGTGCCGTGCTCGACGGAGGCGACGTTGATGTGGGTGACCCCGCCGACCACGACGCCGGTGACGCTGCCCTTCTCGCCGATGATCCCGCCGGACCACGACGTGATCCCTGCGGCGTCGGTGCGCCGGTCGACGGCGGCGGTGACGGTCGTGTCGTCGAACAGCGCGAGGCTGATGCGGTCGCCGGTGCGTACGGCGTCGATGGCGGCGGCGTCGAGGTCGACGGAACGCGAGCGCTCACCACCCTCGGCGTCGGCGGTCGCGCGGGCGGCCGGAGCCGGGCTGAGCAGGTCCACGGGGCGGCGGTCGTCCTGCGACGCGGTGGCCATGGTGACGGGCGCTGTGGTGGCGGCCAGTGCGAGGACGCACAGGCCGGCAACGCCGACGAGTGTCCTGCTGGTGCTCCTGGTGGGCACGGTGATGGGCATGGAGTCCCCCTCTCTCTGGACCCCTACCTCCCCCGGGTGGCGGTGCCCAAACCCGGACGGGGGAACTACTCGCCCGTCTCGACCTCCTCGCGCTGCTGCTCCTCGGCGAGGGCCGGGCGGCGACGGCCCAGGAGGCCGCCCGCCCACAGCGCCCAGAGGACGAGCACGGGCTGGAAGAAGAGGCGGGTGAGGCGGGCGCGGTCGGTGTCGAGGCCGAACGCGGAGGTGCCCTCGACGTACTGCGCGATGTTGCCCGGGAAGATCGCCACGAAGAAGGCCGCCAGCAGCGCACCGACGGTGCGCCGGTGCCGCGGCAGCGCGACGAACGCCCCGCCCAGCGCGACCTCCACGACGCCGGAGGCGAGGACCGTGAGGTCCTCGTCGACCGGGAACCAGTCGGGCACCTGCGCCCGGAACTCCTCGCGTTGCGTGGTCAGGTGCAGGACACCTGCGGTCACCATGAAGCCGCCGAGGACGATGCGGCCGAGGGTCTGTGCCTTCATGCCTGCAGCCTAGGGCGGGTCCCTACGTGGTGGGCGGGACGAGGACGCCCGGGTTCATCAGCCCGGCCGGGTCGAGCGCCTGCTTGACGGCGCGCATGAGGTCGACCTCGACGTCGGACTTGTACGACGCTGCCGCCGCCACCTTGGTGCGGCCGAGCCCGTGCTCGGCGCTGATCGACCCCGCCTCGCGGGCCACCGAGTCGTAGATGGCGGCCGTCAGGTCGGCCGCCGCGGCACGGAGTACGTCGTCATCGCTGCGACCGTCGGCCAGGGGCGCGTTGAGGTTGTAGTGGAGGTTTCCGTCGCCGACGTGGCCGTAGGTCACCAGCCGCACGCCCGGGCAGACCTCCTGCAGCCGCGGCCCGATCGTGGTCGCCCACTCCGCGAGCCGGGCGATCGGCAGGGTGACGTCGTGCTTGAGCGTGGCACCCTCGACCTTCTGCACCTCGGAGATGCCCTCGCGCAGGGCCCACAGGGCCGACCGCTGCGCCGGGCTGCCGGCGATCGCCGCGTCGTCGGCGGTGCCGGCCTCGACGGCCTCGCCGAGCAACGACTCGAGGGTCTCGTCCAGCCCGGCGTCGGAGGCGGAGCCGGCGAGCTCGACCAGGACGTACCAGTCGCTCGGCTCGCCGAGCGGGTCGCTCGCCCCTGGCAGGTGGGCGAGGACGAGGTCGATGGCCTGTCGGTTGGCGATCTCGAACGTCGACAGGTGCACGCCGGCGTGCTGCTGGGCCAGGCCGAGCAGGGACACCGCGGCGTCGACGGAGGGCACGGCCACCCAGGCCGTGGCGTGCCGCGGGGTGGCCGGGAAGAGCCGCAGCACGGCGCCGGTGATCACGCCGAGGGTGCCCTCGGCACCGACGAACAGCTGCGTGAGGTCGTAGCCGGTGTTGTCCTTGCGGAGCCCGCGCAACCCGTCCCACACCCGGCCGTCGGGCAGCACGACCTCGAGGCCGAGCACCAGCTCGCGGGTCATGCCGTAGCGCAGCACCGCGGTGCCGCCGGCGTTGGTCGAGAGGTTGCCGCCGATGGTGCAGCTGCCCTCGGAGCCCAGCGACATCGGGAAGAGCCGGTCGACCTTCTCGGCCGCCGCCTGCACGTCGGCCAGCACGACGCCCGCGTCGACGGTGACGGTGCCGGCGACCGGGTCGACCTCGCGCACGCGGCGCATCCGGCCGAGGGAGAGCACGACCTGGCTGCCCGACGCGTCGGGCACCCCGCCGCCCACCAGCCCGGTGTTGCCGCCCTGCGGCACGACCGCCACACCCGCCGCGGCGCAGGCCGCGACGACCGCGGCCACCTCCTCGGTCGAGCCCGGCCGCACCACCGCGAGGGCCCGCCCGGCGTGGGTGCCGGTCCAGTCGACGACGTACGCCGCGACATCGGCGTCCTCGGTCAGGACGTGGTCGGCGCCGATGCTCGTGCGCAGCTGGTCGAGCAGGTCGTCCATGGTTCTCCTTCTGGTCGGTCGGGTCGGTGGGGCGGGTCAGCCCAGCAGCACGGCGACGAGCAGTGCCACGGGCAGGGAGGCGAGGGTGGTCACCAGGATGGTCTCCCGCGAGACATCCTCGCCGACGCGGTAGCGGGTGGCGTGCAGGAAGATGTTCTGCGCGGTCGGCAGGGCGGCGGTGATGACGACGCCGAGCAGCACGCGGTCGTCCAGGCCGAGGGCCACGCCGACCAGCCAGGCGACCACCGGCATGACCGCCATCTTGAGGACCGTCGCGAGGACGACCTCGCCGTTGTGGCCGGCCCGCCCGATCGGCGGGCTCAGCCTCAGCGCGGCGCCGTACGACATCAGCATCAGCGGGATCGCCGCACCGGCCAGCATCTCCAGCGGCGACAGCAGGGCCGCCGGCAGCCGCCATCCGGTCGTCGCCAACACCAGGCCGACGACGGCGGAGATGGTGAGCGGGTTGGTGACGAGCCGTCGGACGGCCGGGCCCACGCCCTCGCCGCGGCCGGTGATCCGGTCGAGGACGATCAGCGCCGCCGGTTGCACGAGCAGCATCTGCACGAGCAGGGTCGGCACGACCACGGTGATGTCACCGACGACGTAGGCCGCGATGGCGATGCCGAGGTTGCCCGCGTTGACGTAGGACGACGACAGCGCGCCGAGGAGCAGCGAGCCGGTGTCGAGGCCCCAGCGCAGCCGCGCGATGACGACGTACGCGACGAAGCAGGCCCCGAGCGAGATGGTCGAGGCGACCAGGTTGGCCGCCGCCGTCTCGAGGTGGACCTTGCTGATGGTGACGACCATGAGGGCGGGGGAGGCGACGAAGAACGCGATCTCGCCGAGGGTGCGCTGCGAGCGGCGGTCGAGCACGCCGACGTGGGCGAGCGCCGCGCCGGCGGCGATGACGACGAGGATCGTGGTGAAGCCGATCAGGAGGCCCATGCGTGCTCGCTCCTCTCGCTCCGGTCGTGTTTGGGTATCGCGCGATAGCGAGGTCGACTTGGACGCCGCGACCGCCGCCCGGCAAGGATGGCGTGGTGACCACCGACACCCAGCACCCGGTCCGTGTCGTCCAGCTCGGCGGGCTGATGCCCTTCGTGCGCGAGTGGCTGTCGGAGCGGTACGCCGCCCCGCAGCGGGAGGACCTCGGCGACCCGGCGGGCGTTGCGGTCGCCGTGGTCGGTGGCGGTGGGCGGGCCGGCGCGGAGGAGATGGACGCCCTGCCCGACCTGCGGGCGATCGTGAACTTCGGCGTCGGCTACGACAACGTCGACGTGACCGAGGCGCAGCGCCGCGGCATCGTCGTCTCCAACACCCCCGACGTGCTCACCGACGCCGTGGCCGACCTGGYGGCCTTCCTCGTCGTCGACGTGCTGCGCGGCATCACGGCCGCCGACCGGTTCGTGCGGACCGGTGCGTGGGCGCGCGGCGAGAAGATGCCGCTGACCCGCGACGTGCGCGGCGCGGTCGTCGGCGTGCTCGGCCTGGGCCGGATCGGGACTGCGGCGGCGGAGCGGCTCGAGGCCTTCGGTGCCGAGATCCACTACCACTCGCGCAGCCCCAAGGGCGTCGCGTGGACCTACCACGACAGCCCGGTCGCGCTGGCTGCTGCGAGCGACGTGCTGGTGGTGCTGACACCCGGTGGCGTCGGGACCGACGGGCTCGTGGACGCCGCCGTCCTGGACGCGCTCGGCCCCGAGGGCTACCTGGTCAACGTCGCCCGCGGCTCGGTCGTGGACGAGGATGCCCTGGTCGCGGCGCTCGAGGCCGGTCGCATCGCCGGTGCCGGGCTCGACGTGTTCGCCGACGAGCCGCGCGTGCCCGCGGCCCTCCTGGAGCGCAACGACGTCGTGCTGCTGCCCCACGTCGGCAGCGCGACCGTCGAGACCCGGGAGGCGATGGGCCGGCTCGTGCTCGACAACGTCGACGCCTTCCTCGATCGCGGCGAGCTGGTGACCCCGGTCGGCTGACCGTCCCGCCCTCACCACGCCCGCAACCGGGCGTGCGCGGAGGTCAGGTCGGCGAGCGTGGGCGTGCCGAGCATGCCCATCGCGCGCCGCATCTCGTCGGTGAGGAGGTCGAGCACGTGGGTGACGCCGCGCTGCCCGCCGACCATGAGTCCGTAGAGGTAGGCGCGCCCCACCATCACGCCGGTGGCGCCGAGCGCGACTGCGGCGACCACGTCACCGCCGCTGCGGACGCCTGAGTCGACGTACACCTCCGCACGGCCGGCGACCGCCTCGACGACCGCGGGCAGCAGCTCGAACGGCACCGGGGCGCGGTCGAGCTGGCGTCCACCGTGGTTGGACAGCACGATCGCGTCCGCACCCGCATCGACCGCGGCGACGGCGTCGACGACCGACTGGACGCCCTTGACGACGACCGGGCCGCCCCACTCCTCGCGCAGCCAGGTGATGTCGGCGGGTCGGATCTCCTGCTCGCGCAGCTCGTTGGACATGCCCCACCGGGCGTGCGCGGACCCCTCGGGGAACGTCGCGAAGCGCAGCGGCTCGGTGGTGAGGATGTCGGCGACCCAGCCGGGGTGGCGGGCCATGCCGGCCATCGTGCGCGCGGTGAGCTGGGGCGGGATGGCGAAGCCGTTCTGCTTGTCCTTGCGCTTCATGCCGGTGACGGTCGTGTCGATGGTGAGCACCAGCGCCTCGAAGCCCTGCGCGCGCGCCTCGTCGAGGTGCGCCCGGGTCACGGCGCGGTCCTTCATCAGGTAGACCTGGAACCAGTTGCGGCCGCCCGGTGCCGCGCGCGCGACGTCGGTGATCGAGGTCGTGGCGTAGGTCGACAGGGTGTACGGCAGGCCGGCCTGCTCGGCCGCGCCGGCCGCGGCGCGCTCACCGGTGTGGTGGCTCAGCCGCGTGTAGCCGGTCGGTGCGAGGACGATCGGCGCCGCGGCGGTCCGGCCCAGCAGGGTGGCGGTGGTGTCGGGCGCGGCGACCTGGCCGAAGGTCGTCGGCATGAGCTCGACGCGGTCGAAGGCGTCGGCGTTGCGGCGCATCGCGAGCTCGGAGTCGGAGCCGCCGGCGACGTAGTCCCAGACCGCGCCCGGCACGCGCCGGCGGGCCAGCCGCTCGACGTCGTCGACCGACAGGCAACGCGCCAGGCGACGTCGTACGACATCACGCTCGACGGGACGTGGCCGCAGGAACGGCTCGAGGTCTCGCCAACGAGGGACCTGTCGACGGCTGCTGACCTGGCTCATCACGACTCCTCACGAGCGGGGCTTGACGTACTTGTGTAATGAGTTGCACACTCATCATACAAGTTAGCTCGTACCTGTTCGCGATGACCCGAGGAACCCCGATGACGCAGACCCTTGTCCCGCCCACCGCGACCCCCACCACGGGCGACCGCATCCGCAGCGTCACGCTGTCGCACGTCGTGCTCCCGCTGCCCAACCCGGTCAGCGACGCCAAGGTCCTCACCGGCCGCCAGAAGCCCCTCACCGAGACGGTGATGCTCTTCGTCGAGCTCACCACCGAGCAGGGCCTCGAGGGCATGGGGTTCAGCTACTCCAAGCGCGCGGGCGGCAAGGGGCAGTACGCCCACCTCAAGGAGGTCATGGACGTCGCCATCGGCCAGGACCCCAACGACATCGCCAAGATCTACGAGTCGCTCATGTGGGCCGGTGCGTCCGTCGGCCGGTCCGGCGTCGCCACGCAGGCGGTCGCCGCGCTCGACGTCGCGCTCTACGACCTCAAGGCCCGCCGCGCCGGCCTGCCGCTCGCCAAGCTCCTCGGCGCGCACCGCGACTCGTGCCGCGTCTACAACACCTCCGGCGGCTTCCTCCAGGCCTCCGTCGAGGAGATCAAGGAGAAGGCCACCGCCTCCCTCGAGTCCGGCATCGGCGGCATCAAGATCAAGGTCGGCCAGCCCGACTGGCGCGAGGACCTGCGCCGCGTCGCCGCGCTCCGCGAGCACCTCGGCGACGGACCCTTCATGGTCGACGCCAACCAGCAGTGGGACCGCGCCCGCGCCCGCCGGATGTGCCGCGAGCTCGAGCAGTTCGACCTGGTCTGGATCGAGGAGCCCCTCGACGCGTGGGACCACGTCGGCCACGCCGACCTGTCGAAGACCTTCGACACCCCCATCGCCACCGGCGAGATGCTGACGTCCGTGGCCGAGCACATGGGCCTCGTCGACGCCGGCTACCGCGGCATCGTGCAGCCCGACGCGCCGCGCATCGGCGGCATCACGCCGTTCCTCAAGTTCGCCACCCTCGCGGCGCACCACCGCCTCGACCTCGCGCCGCACTACGCGATGGAGATCCACCTCCACCTCGCGGCGACGTACCCCACCGAGCCGTGGGTCGAGCACTTCGAGTGGCTCAACCCGCTCTTCGAGGAGCGCATCGACATCCGCGACTGCCAGATCTTCGTGCCGGACCGTCCGGGCCTCGGCTTCACGCTCACCGAGCGGATGCGCGAGCTCACCGTGGAGACCGCTACCTTCTCGGCATGACCACCCTGTCGGCGGGCGTCGTCGCCGGCCTCAAGGACAAGATCCTGGCCGGTGAGCTCGCCCCGGGGGCCAAGCTCCCGTCGGAGTCGGAGCTCATCGAGGAGTACGCCGTCTCGCGCACCGTCGTGCGCGAGGCGGTGACCCGGCTCCGGGCCGAGGGCCTGGTCGAGACCCAGCAGGGGCGCGGGTCGTTCGTGCTCGCGGTGCCCGAGTCGTCGTCGTTCAACGTCGAGTCGTCCGCGATCCGCACCCAGGCCGACGTCCTGGCGATGCTCGACTTCCGCATCGGCGTGGAGAGCGAGGCTGCCGCGCTGGCCGCCCTGCACCACACGGCTGACGACGCCTCGGCCATCGAGGACGCGCTGGCCGGGTTCACCCGGGCCGGGCACGAGGGGGCCGTCGAGGCCGACTTCGCCTTCCACCTCGCCGTGGCGCGGGCGACGGGCAACCGGTTCTACGTCGACCTGCTCGGCTCGCTCGGGCCGATGATGATCATGCTCCCGCGCACCCGCCTCGGCGACGCGTACTCCATGACCGACGCCACCCACGTCGAGCGGGTCCAGCGCGAGCACGACAACGTCGCCGCAGCGGTCCTCGCCGGTGACGTGGAGACCGCCCGCGCCGCCATGCGGCTCCACCTCGGCAACACCCGCCGCCGCGTCGGCTGACCGGGCACCTCCTCGCGCTACGGGGCGGCGACCGGGCACTTCCTCGCGCTACGGGATGGCGACCGGGCACTTCCTCGCGCTACGGGGCGGCGAGCGGGCACTTCCTCGCGCTACGGGGCGGCGAGCGGGCACTTCCTCGCGCTGCGGGGCGGCGACCGGGCACTTCCTTGCCCAAGCGGTGGGGTTCCAGCGCGAGGAAGTGCCCGCTCGATGGGTTCTGGCGCGAGGAAGTGCCCGCTCGTGGGGTTCTGGCGCGAGGAAGTGCCCGCTCAGCGGCGGGACCTTTTGCCGCGGGCGATCTCGGTGCCGAGCGCGTCGAGCTTCTGGTCCCAGAAGGCGCGGAACTGCTCGACCCAGGCGTCGACCTCCTGCAGGCCGGACGGGTCGACGGCGTAGAGCCGCCGGGTGCCCTCGGCGCGGACGGTCGCGAAGCCGTTGTCGCGCAGCACCTTGAGGTGCTGGCTCACCGCCGGCTGGCTGATCCCGAACTCACCGCCGACCCGGGCCGCCACGTCGCCCGCGCTGGTCTCGCCCGTGGCGAGCAGCTCGAGGATGCGGCGGCGTACGGGGTCGCCGAGGACGTCGAAGGCGTGCACGTCTCAGGCCGGGGGCTCGGCGCCGGTGTAGAAGGCGGTCGTCCGGGTGGCGGCCGCGCGGGCGGCGGTCGGGTCCTCGCCGTCGGCGACGGCGGCCTCGCCCCAGCCGTCGGCCGAGCCGCCCATGAAGGCGCGGCCGCCGTCGGTGGCGCCCCATGCCTCGACCTCGTCGTGGTCCATGGTCGCGCCGGTGGCGACGTGTTCGGCCAGGCCCATCAGGCTGAGCTCCCAGCCGACGCCGACGGCGCCCGGACCGTAGGTGTCGTAGAACTCCGGGTCGAGCTGCTCGGCGGTGTGGCGCAGGGTGAGCGTCGTCGACTCCTCCCCGCCGCTGGAGGAGCCCTCGATGGTGACGTCGACCCATGACACCCCGCCGCCCATCTCCCAGGTGAGGGAGAGGTGGGTCGGCGCGTCGCAGGCGACGATCTCGCCGCCTGCGTTGCCCTGGACCTGGAAGCGGCCACCGAGCCGCAGGTCGCCCTCGACGGCCGCGAACCAGCGGGGGATGCGCTCGGGGTCGGTGACGGCGTCCCAGAGGTCGTCGGGGGTCGTCGGGTAGGTGCGGCTCGCGACCACGACCTTCGCCGGCTTGCCGTCATGGGTGGTGGACTCGACGGCGCGGGTGATCGCGCCCAGGTGCTTGGCTACGTCGAACATGGAGCCCAATGTTTCAGTTACGACTAATATAAGTCAATACCGAAATGAACGTCGAGTGCGCAGCTCCGTAGCGACTGCTGCCGCGAGCGCACTCGACCGGGTCACCAGCGGGAGGTGTTGACCTCGAAGTCCGGCTGGATGGAGCGCATGTAGACGGTGTCCTCGCGCCGGCGTACGCCGCAGGAGAGGTAGAGCTCGTGCAGCTCGCCGAGCTTGTCGCGGTCGAGGGAGACCCCGAGCCCCGAGTCTGTCGGGACGGCGACCGAGCCGTCGACGAAGGACAGCACGCCGTCGGCGACCACGTCCTGGGTCTTCCAGGGGTAGTGGGTGTCGCAGGCGTAGGTGAGGTTCGGCGTCGCGGCGGCGAGGTGCACCATCGCGGCGAGCGAGACGCCGAGGTGGGAGTTGCTGTGCATCGACAGCCCCATGCCCCAGACCTCGGTGATGCCGCCGAGCAGCGCCGACTTCTTGAGCCCGCCCCAGAGGTGGTGGTCGGAGAGCACGACCTGGACGGCGTCCTGCGCGATCGCGGGCGGCAGGTGCTCCATCGCGATGACGCACATGTTGGTCGCCAGCGGCACGTCGGTGCCCGCCGCGACCTGGGCCATGCCCGGGATCCCCGGGGTCGGGTCCTCGAGGTACTCGACCACCCCGGCCAGGCGGGAGGCCACCTTGAGCGACGTCTCGGGGGTCCACGCCCCGTTGGGGTCGAGCCGCAGCGGCATCGTCGGGAAGGCCTCGCGCAGCGCCTCGATCGCCTCGCACTCGTCCTCGGGCGGCAGCACGCCGCCCTTGAGCTTGAGCGAGCCGAAGCCCCAGCCGTCGACCATCCGGTGCGCCTGGGCGACGAGCTGGTCGGGGGTGAGCGCCTCGCCCCACGCGTCGTCCGCGAAGCCGGGGTGCCCGGCCCACTTGTAGAACAGGTAGCCGCTGAAGGGCACGGACCCGCGAACGGCTCCGCCCAGGAGGTCGCTCACCGGTACGCCGGCCTCGTGGCCCTGCAGGTCGAGGCAGGCGACCTCGAAGGGCGAGTAGACGGTGTCGACGGCGGAGTCGACGTCGAGCATCCCGCCGAACGACGCGCCGCCCCCGCCGGTCTCGCGTCCGAGCACGTCGGTGACGAGCCGGCGTAGGCCGTTGAGGTCGTACGGGTCGTGGCCGGCCAGCGCGGTCGCCACGGCCTCGAGCCGGCCGAGGTGCGTCTCGTCGGCGTACGTCTCGCCGAGGCCGAGGAGGCCCGAGTCGGTGTGCAGCTCGACGATCGCCCGCAGGGCGTAGGGCTGGTGGACGCCGACGACGTTGAGCAGCGGCGGGTCCTCGAAGGCGACCGGCGTGACGACGACGCGGGAGATGCGGCTCCGGCTCACGCGGTCACCGGGGAGGCTTGACGGCCAGGATCGGCACGTCGAGGTCGAGGAGCAGGCGCTGGGCGTCGCTGCCGGTGACGAGCTTGCCGACGGGCGAGCGGCGGCGCAGGCCGATCACGACCAGGCGGGCCGAGGTCGCCGCGGCAACCTTGGTGAAGGTCTCGACGATGTCGTCGCCGTGGTCGGACTGGTCGACGCGAGCCGTCACCCCGGCGGCGGCGGCCCGCGCGACGAGCTCGTCGGCGGTCGCCTCGTCGATGAACTCGCCGTCGACGGTCGAGCGGCGGCGCGGGCTGTTGAGGAGGACGACGTCGTCGCCGTGCGCCTTGGCCTCCTCGAGACCGGCCTCGAGCGCGGCTTCGCCGACGGGGGTGGGGACGTAGCCGATCACGATCGTCGTCTTGCTGGTCATCGCAGGGAGTCCTCTCGCTGGACGGTCTCAGGGGTGGTGTCGGTGGCGGGGGTCTTGCGGCGGAAGGCCCTCTTGATCAGCGGGGACGCGATGACCAGGACGACGAAGGCGAGGATGGCGCCGGAGATCGGGCGGGTCACGAAGCCCGTCGCGTCGCCCTCGAAGATCAGCATGGAGCGGCGGAAGCTCGACTCGATGAGGGAGCCGAGGACGAACGCCAGGACCATCGGGCCGGGCTCGAAGCCGAACTTCTTCATGAGGTAGCCGACGACGCCGAAGAAGATCATCAGGAAGATGTCGAAGACGGAGTTGCGGATCGTGTAGACGCCCAGGATCGTGATGAGCGCGGTGATCGGCGCGAGGATCGCGGGCCGCACGCGGAGGATCCGGACGAAGATGCCGACGAGCGGGATGCTCAGCAGCAGCAGGATCAGGTTGCCGATGTACATCGAGTTCACGACGCCCCAGAAGAGGTCGGGGCGCTCGTCGATGAGCTGCGGGCCGGGCGTCACACCGACGACCAGGAGGGCGGCGTAGAGCATCGCCATCGAGGCGTTGGCGGGGATACCGATGGTGAGCAGCGGGATGAACGACGACGTGGCGGCGGCGTTGTTGGCCGACTCCGGGCCGGCGACGCCCTCGATGGCACCGCGGCCGAAGCGGGACGGGTCCTTGGCCACGCGCTTCTCGGCGGCGTACGCGGCGAGGGAGGCCATCACGGCTCCACCGCCGGGCAGCACGCCGAGGACGAAGCCGATGAACGAGCCGCGGCCGATGGCGGGACCGGCCTCCTTGAGGTCCTTGCGGGAGGGCCAGATGTTGGCGATGGCGGCCGGCACGTGCGGCTTGCCGTGGCGCTCCTCGAGGTTGTAGAGGATCTCGCCGACGCCGAAGAGGCCCATCGCGACGACGACGAAGTCGATGCCGTCCTCGAGGTTGAGGCTGCCGAAGGTGAAGCGGTCGGCGCTGGTGAAGCTGTCGCTGCCGACGGTGGCCAGGAGGAGGCCGATCGCGGCGGCGGCGAGGGCCTTGACGGTGTTTCCGTTGCCGATGGTGGCGACCAGCAGCACGCCGAGCAGCGCCAGTGCGGCGTACTCCGGCGGGCCGAAGTCGAGCGCGAACTCAGCCACGAGCGGGCCCAGGAGGGTCAGGCCGATGATGGAGATGGTCGCGCCGATGAACGAGCCGATCGCGGCGATCCCGAGAGCTGTGCCGGCCTTGCCCTGCTTGGCCAGGGCGAAGCCGTCGAACACGGTGACCACCGAGCTCGCCTCACCGGGGATGCGCAGCAGGACGGACGTGATCGTGCCGCCGTACTGGGCTCCGTAGTAGATGCCGGCGAGCATGATGATCGCCGCGACCGGGTCGTGGGCGCTGTAGACGACCGGCAGCAGGATGGCCATCGTGGCGGCCGGGCCGAGGCCGGGGAGCACGCCGATGAGCATGCCGACGACGACACCGATCAGGCAGTAGAGCAGGTTGCCGGGCTGGGTGACGACGCCGAAGCCGTCGAGGAAGGCGCTGATGTCCATGGTGTTCTCTCCCTGCGCTCAGAGGGCGATCAGGTGGGGCAGCGGGACGGACAGGGCGTAGAGGAACAACCCGTAGAACGCCGCGGTCGTGAGGACCGAGATGACGATCGTGCTGCGCCAGGACTCGCCCCCGAGGAAGCGGAGCCAGACGATGCCCAGCAGGACGGCGGGGATCTCGAAGCCGATGACGGGGAGGAGGAAGCCGAGGGCGACGAAGGTGGCGGCGCCGACGGCGACGAGCAGGCTCGACCTCGTGAACTTCTCCGTGTCGTCGAGGTGGCGGCCCACGACGAGCAGGACCACGGCGAGCGCGACGATCAGGCACGAGACGATGAACGGCCACAGGCCGGGGCCAGGACGTCGGAGTGTCCCGAGGCCGTAACCGTAGGCGAGCCAGGCGCCGGCCAGGCCGACCAGCATCACGAAGGCCGCCGCGACCACCTGGTACACCGGCCCGCCCGCAGGCGGCCGCTCGTCCGCGAGGTCCTGGGCGACCTCAGCCTTGATCTCGGCGAGGATGTCGTGCTCGTGCTCGACGTCCGCTGCGCCCTGGGTGGCTCCGGGAGCCGGGCGGGGCTGGGTCTCGCTCATGTGGGTCTCGTCTCCGTGCGGTGAGGGCGGGGGTCCCTCGGTGGGGGGTGGTGCGGGCCGGTCCCGGGTGGTTCCGGGACCAGCCCGGGACCGGCCCGGGATCAGCTGGCGTCGCCCAGGTCGATGCCGTACTCCTCGACCAGGTCGGCGTAGCGCTGCTTGTCCTCCTCGAGCTGCGCGACGACCTCGTCACCCGAGATCTCCATGGGGGTGAGGTTGTTCTGCTCGTTGAAGTCCTGGTACTCCGAGGTCTCGAACGTGGCCTGCATCGCCTCGGCGATCGAGTCCTGGATGTCCTGCGGGGTGCCCTTGGGGACCGTCATGAAGCGGTACTGCGCGACCTCGACGTCGAGGCCCTGCTCCTGGGCCGTGGGCACGTCGGGGAGGAACTCGACGCGCTCGGGGCCGTAGACCGTGATCGGGACGATCTTGCCGGACTCGATGTTCTCGATCGCCTCGCCGACCTGCAGGCAGGCGGTGTCGACCTGGTCGCCGAGGAGGGCGGTGAGCGCCGGGGCGCCGCCGTCGAAGGGGATCGCCTCGGCGGGCGTCTTGTTGACGTTGAAGGTCAGCGCGCAGGCGAGCTGGGCGCCGGTGCCGACACCGGTGGTGCCGTAGGTGATCTTGCCGTCGGCGTCCTGGAAGGACTCGATGGAGTCGAAGCCCGAGCCCTTGCTCGCCACGAGCACGTAGTCGTCGCGGGAGACGCCCTGGACGACGTCGAAGTCGTCGATGCTGGTGACCTGGTCCTCCGGGACGGCCAGCGGGGTGATCGCGAAGAGCGAGGCGTTCTGGACCGAGATGGTCGAGCCGTCGGGCTCCGCCTTCGCGACCTCGGCGGCGGCGAGCGCGCCGTTGGCGCCCGAGCGGTTGATCACCGGGAAGGAGCCGCCGAGCTCCTCCGACAGTCCTTGGGAGATCTGGCGGCTGATCAGGTCGGAGGAGCCCCCGGGGTCGGCACCCACCGGCATCTCGACCGAGCCGGAGGGGTAGTCACCGCTGTCGCTGCCGCCACCGGCGGTGTTCTGGACGCCGCCGCAGGCGGACAGGGCAAGGGCAGCGCCGGCGGCGACGGCCGCCAGGCTGAGGGTCTGCTTGCGCATCGAGGTGCTCCTTGTTCGGGGTGTGACCACCGACACTAGGTTTGCGCGTTGATGCCGGTCCAAGCCCAATTCGGCATGGACTGATCCATCTCGTGCATCGTACCCTCGCCCGGTGATCACCCTCGACCAGGTCCGTTCCTTCGTCGCCGTGGCCGAGGAGCTGCACTTCGGGCGGGCCGCGGAGCGGCTCCAGATGACCCAGCCCCCGCTGTCCCGGCAGATCCAGAAGCTGGAGAAGTCGGTGGGCGCGCGCCTCCTCGAGCGCGACAACCGGCGGGTGGAGCTGACCGGCGCCGGCGTGGCGTTCCTCGACGAGGCCCACCGGCTGCTCAACCTCGTCGAGGGTGCGGGCGACCTCGCCCGGCGGGTCGACGCGGGCGCCGCCGGCGTCGTACGCCTCGGCTTCACCGCGGTGTCGGCGATCTCGATCCTCGGCCCGTTGCTGCGCCGCCTCACCGCCGAGCTGCCCGACGTGGAGGTCGTGCTGTCCGAGCGGGTCACCAACGCGCAGGTCGACGGCATCCGCCGCGGCGAGCTCGACATCGGCCTGGCCCGACCGCCGTTCGACACCACCCTGCTCCGCTCCCGGGTGGTGCTGCGCGAGCCGTTCATGGCCGTCGTGCCCGCGGCCCACCCGCTCGCCGCCAGCAACCGGCCGCTGACCTCCGACGACTTCGAGGGCGAGACGGTCATCGGCTACAACCCCGACCAGTCGCGCTACTTCCACGAGCTGTCGGTCCGCTTCTTCGCCAACGCCCACCCGCGCATCGACCAGCGGGTGCACCAGGTGCTGACCGCCATGCTCCTCGTCTCGGCCGAGCGGGGGGTGACGCTGGCGCCCGCGTCGGCGGCGTCGCTGCACGTCGACGGCGTGGTCTTCAAGGAGCTGGCCCACCACGGTGGCGACACGCGGGTCGACGCCGACCCCGACCGGCCGGTCGAGCTGCACGCCATCTGGTCGCGCGAGGCGCTGACTCCCGTCGTACGCCGCGTGCTCGACGTGGTGACCGCCCAGGCCGACTGATCGGGGCCTGATCGCTCGAATCTCTGCACAGTGTCAAGGAACCCCTGCGCTCCTCAGGTCCGGAGGCTTAGAGTCATGGGTGCCGCGAGGGCGACGCGACGCAGGGAGTGAGATGCACGACGAACCGGACACGGGACGGCGCCATGCCGAGTTTCCGTGGGCGGACGAGCAGACGCGACAGCATCTGCAGGTCCTCGTCGAAGGTGTCGCCACCCTCGCCGGCTTCGCGCAGTCGTCGCTGACGCTGCGCCGCGACGGCCACTTCGAGGTCGTCGCCGCTGCCGGCGTCGAGGACGGGTTCGTCGGCACGCAGGTGCCTGCGGAGTCGATCGAGAACGAGCTCCGCGACGCCGACGAGTGGGGCGTGTGGCGCTTCGTGCCGCACGACCGCGCGAGCGTCGAGGCCCTCTCCTACAGCCACATCCCCGACGTGACCCCCCTCGAGGGGGAGGACGCGTGGCACCCGCTCGACCTCCTCGCCGCGCCGCTCCACGACGACCAGGGCCGGCTGCGCGGCCTGCTGTCGGTCGACATCCCCGACGACGGCCGGCTGCCGTCGCCGGAGAAGATGGAGGTGCTGACCAAGTACGCCGGTCTCGCGCGGACGCTCGTGCTCCTCGCCCTCGAGCGCGAGGAGCTCAGCGAGCAGGTGCGGATGGCCACGGAGGCCCGCGCGATCGTGCGCCAGGCCCTCGGCGAGCCGACGCTCGAGCTGGTGCTGGAGGCGTGCCGGTCGGCTGTCGTGTCGTGCTTCGACGCCGTCGGCATGTGGCTGACGGCGTTCAACCCCGACGGGGTCGGGTCCACCACGACGTCCTTCGCCGTCGGCAACACCTACGACGCGCCGCCCTTCGACGAGATCGACGACGTGGTCGTGCGCCTGTCGCGCCGCTACTGGAAGGACCAGTACGTCGCGCCCTTCTCCCGCAACAGCCTCGACCAGCCGGGCCTGGCCCGCGGCGACGCCGAGCGCCTGGTGGGCTTCCTCGACCGGATCGGCATCGGCTCGGTGCTCTTCGTCCCGCTGGGGGTCGGCCGCGAGTGCGTCGGCTTCCTGGTCCTGACCCGCGTCTCCGACGCACGCCGCTGGACCGACATCGAGATCGACGCGGCGCGCGACATCGGCCGCGACCTCGGCCTGGCGGTCGGCAAGGCCCGCCAGCTCGAGCTCGAGCGCTCCATCGCCGACCGGCTCCGCAAGCTCGACAGCTACCGCGTCGAGGTGGTCAACACGATGGGCCACGAGCTGCGCAACCCGCTCTTCTCGATGAGCGCCAACCTGGAGCTCCTCGACACCTCGGGTCTCGACGAGGACGGCCGCCGGTCCGTCGCGGCCGCCACCCGCGGCGCCACCCGGATGCGGGCCGTCATCGACGACATGCTCACCATGGCCCAGGTCTCCGACCCGCACCGCGAGTTCGACCCCATCCCGGTCGACCTGCGACGGGTCGTCCACGACGTCTGCGACGAGTGCCACGCCGCGGCCACCGCCGGCGGCGTCTCCTGCGGGTCCGACGTGCCCGACGAACCGGTGCTCGTGCCCGGGGAGCCCGAGGAGCTGCACCGCCTGCTCACCAACCTCGCCTCCAACGCGATCAAGTACACCGATCCCGGTGGCCGGGTGACCGTGCGCGTGACGACGCAGGGCAGCGCGGTCGTCGCCACCGTCGAGGACACCGGCATCGGCATCTCGGCGCCCGACCAGGAGCAGCTGTTCCGCGAGTTCTTCCGCTCCACCAACCCGGCCGCCCTCTCGCGCCCCGGCACCGGCCTCGGCCTGGCCATCGTCGCGCGGATCGTCGCCCGCCACGGCGGCGCGATCGACATCGACTCCGAGCGCGGGCGCGGCACGACGGCGACCCTGACGCTGCCGGCGTACGTCGAGGGCGTCAGCGCGGACCCAGCTCCATCGTCATGAAGCTGCTCAGCGGGTCCTCGGCGTAGGAGCCGAAGGGCTCGCACGGCGTGAAGCCGGCCCCCGTGTAGAACCGGCGTGCCGGCTCGAAGAACTCCATCGAGCCGGTCTCGAGCGACACCCGTGACACACCGCGCCGCCGGGCGTCGTCGAGCGCATGGGCGAGCAGCCCCGTCGCCACCCCGGTGCCCCGCGCGCGCGGCTCGGTCCGCATGCTCTTCAGCTCCTCGTGCCCGTCGACGACCGCCGCCAGCGCGACCGTGCCGAGGATCCCGTCACCGTCGGCGCCCACCCACAGGCGTACGCCGACCCCCTGCAGCGCCGTCAGGTCGAGCGCGTGCCGGCTCTCCGGCGGCGCGGTCGGCTCCATGTCGTCGAGGTGGGCCTGCAGGAACGCCGCCAGCCGTGGATCGTCGAAGTCTGCGCGGGTGATGTTCACGGGACCAGTGTGGCGGGGTCGTGTTTCGGCGGCGTCACGTCTGTACCAGCACCGGCCGCCCCGGGCGCGGACCACGAAGGTGTGCCAGCGTGTGTCCATGACTCGCACACTGGACGTCGACTACCTCGTGGTGGGTGCCGGCGCGATGGGGATGGGCTTCGCCGACGCGCTGGTCGACCACTCCGACGCACGCGTCGCGATCGTCGACCGCCGCCACGGCGCAGGCGGGCACTGGCTGGAGGACTACCCGTTCGTCCGGCTGCACCAGTCCTCGACGTTCTACGGCGTCGCCTCGACGGTGCTCGGCGGGCACGTCCAGGAGCAGGGCCCCGAAGCGGGCCTGCACGTGCGCGCCTCGCAGCCCGAGATCGTCGACTACTACGCCCGAGCCGTCGAGCGGCTGCGCCGCACGGGCCGGGTCGAGGTGCTCACCGGGTGCGACGTCGTCGGCCGCACGGTCGTCTCGCGCATCTCCGGGAAGACGTGGGAGGTGCCGGCGTCGTGCCGCGTCGTGAACGCCCACTACCTCGCGCCGAGCATCCCGGCCGAGTCGTCGGCACCGTTCTCGGTCGCCGACGACGCGCGCGCCGTGACCGTCAACGACGTGGTCCGGCTCGAGGAGGCCCCGAGCCAGTACGTCGTCGTCGGCTCGGGCAAGACGGCCACCGACGCCTGCGTGTGGCTGCTCGGCCAGGGGGTCGACCCCGACGCGATCTGCTGGGTGCGGCCCCGTGACCCGTGGATGCTCAACCGGGCGCTGATCCAGCCCGACCCGGAGATCTTCCTCGGGGTGCCGGCGACGACCTTCGAGGAGGCCGCGGCCTCGTCGTCGCTCGACGAGCTGTTCCTCCGCCTGGAGGACGCCGGCGTGATGCTGCGCATCGACCCGACGGTCACGCCCACGATGGCGAAGGCCCCGACGCTCGGCGTGTGGGAGCTCGAGCTGCTGCGGTCCATCGAGAACGTCGTACGCCACGGGCACCTGCGCAACGTGGAGCGAGGTCGCCTCGAGCTCGAGGACGGCACCACCGTGCGGGTCGCCGACGACGCGGTCGTGGTGCACTGCGCCGCCGACGGCCTGAAGAACCCGCCGCTCGTGTCCGTCTGGCGCCCGGAGGAGATCACGGTGCAGCCGGTGCGTGCGGGGTTCCCGTGCTTCAGTGCGGCCGCGATCGGCTACGTCGAGGCGACCCGACGCGACGACGCGGAGAAGAACCGCCTGTGCCCGCCGTCGCGCTTCGGCAACTCGCTGCCGCAGTGGGCCGACATGAACGTCCGCGGGACCCGGGCCTCGATGGCCCTGGGTGCCGAGCCCGACATCGCCGCGTGGTCCAACACCGTGGCGATCAACCCGGCCCGCATCCCGGCCGACCACCCCGGGTCCGCGGAGCTCGACCGGGTCCGCGAGCGGCTCGCGGCCGCCACGGCGCCCGGGCTCGAGGCCATGACGCGGCTGATGGCGACCGGCTGAGCGGCCCGCGGCAGAGCCTCCCTTGGTCGAGGAGGTCGCGCAGCGACCGTCACGAGACCGGGATCGTGGAGGATCCGAGTCACCAGATGACCTTGGCGTCAGGGGATTGTTGCAACGCCTGATGTTTGGAGGGTGTTGTGGCTGGACTGAAGTTGGCTGAGTCGCGTCGGTTGGAGGTGATCGGGCTGCTGCGTTCGGGGCTGAACCCGATGCAGGCTGCCCGGGTCAGCGGCGTGTCGAAGTCCTACATCTACGACCTGCATCAGAGCCTCGGTGGCGTGTATCGACCACAGAGTATTGAGTACAGCGGCCGCTACCTGGACCGCGATGAACGCT